>JBIIUP010000150.1:0-7633 GCA_044339885.1 Pirellulales bacterium
TCCAACGGCAAGTACGACGCGGCCGGCAACCCCTGCTGCCCGAAGGTCGTCTGCTGCCGCAAGTGGGTTCCCACCTGCGAGACGAAGGAGATCGA
The DNA here is from genome assembly GCA_044339885.1 of Pirellulales bacterium. Lineage (GTDB taxonomy): Bacteria > Planctomycetota > Planctomycetia > Pirellulales > UBA1268 > QWPN01. The sequence goes on from JBIIUP010000150.1 coordinate 96, forward strand.
GGTCACCACGTGGAAGACCGAGTGCGAGCAGGTGCCCTTCACCTACTGCGTGAAGAAGTGCCGTGCCGAGCAGCGGTCGCGGACGGTGTGCGTCCACAAGACCCGCTGCGAGGAGCGGACGCGGACCTACTGCGTCAAGCTCAATCGCTGCGAGGAGCGGACGCGGAACTACTGCGTGACGAAGATGGTGCCGGAGACCCGCACGAAGACGGTCTGCCTGCACAAGTCGCGGTGCGAGACCCGCACCCGCGAGGTGACGGTGAACAAGTGCGTGGCCGAGCAGCGGTCGAAGGAGGTCTCCTACACGGTGATGGTGCCGGTCCAGAAGACCGCGACCTACAGCGTGTGCGCCAGTGACTGCGTCTCGGAGACGAAGACCGAGTCGTACGTCGTCCGCGTTCCCAAGACGGTGACCAAGCAGGTCTGCGTCAAGGTGCGGAAGTGCGTCGAGGAGCAGGTCCCGGCCTCCAGCCTCGGCAACGGCGGCAACGGCGCCGGCTGCGGCAAGGCCCGCAAGGGCTGCGGCCTCGGCTGCAAGAAGGGCTGCTGATCACGGTCCCCGCCCCGGCCACCGGCCGGGGCGGCCATGAACGGTCACGGCGGGTCGGGCGTCAGGGCGCCCGGCCCGCCGGTTTTTTTTGCGGGGCCGTTCCGGTCGCCGCGCCGGCGGCTGGACGGCCGCGGTATGATGTTCGCCAGGGTCGCCCGAGGGCCCGGGCGAGTGTCCGCTGCCACCATGGGGGGTCCAGGCGATGGCGACGAAAAAGCTCGATCTGCGTGACCGCACGGTCCGCACCGTGATGGCCGTCCACGTCGTGGCGGTGAACCCGCGGGACCCGGTGAGCGAGGCGCTCAAGCTCTTCGTCGAGCACGGCGTCTCGGCCCTGCCCGTCGTCGACGGCCAGGAACGCTGCGTCGGCGTCCTCTCCGCGAACGATCTCCTCGAGTTGGCCGAGGAACTCGGCAACGAACTGGAGGCCCTCGGCACCACGGAGGGCCTCGACCACGAGATGCTCCTGGAGAAGATCGAGCACACCGGATTCACCGACCAGACCGTGCAGGAACTGATGACGCCGACGGCCGTCGAGATCGGCCCCGACGAGTCGGTGGTGGCAGCCGCCCGGGCGATGGTCGACAACCGCGTCCACCACTTGGCCGTGACGAAGAACGGCCACCGGCTCGTGGGCATCGTCTCGACGATGGACGTGCTGAAGGCGTTGGCGGAAGGGGCCGGCTGATCCGGCGACCACTCCGCAGGCCGCGGGATCGGCGGTAGACTCCGGCCCATGAGATTCTGGCTCATCAAGAGCGAACCCGAGGTGTTCTCCATCCACGACCTCGCCCGGGCGCGGGGCCGGACGACGCACTGGGATGGCGTCCGCAACTACCAGGCGCGGAACTTCCTGCGGGCCATGCGGCCGGGGGACCGCGCGCTCTACTACCACTCCAACGCCGAGCCCTCGGCGGTCGTGGGCGTGGTGGAGGTCGTCCGCGAGGCCGTCCCCGACCCCTCGGCCTGGGACGCGACGAGCGACGCCCACGACCCGAAGGCGTCGCCGGAGAACCCCATCTGGTCGATGGTGGACGTGAAGCTCGTGGAGATCTTTCCGCGGGCCGTTCCGCTGGAGGAGTTGCGCGGTGTGCCGACGCTGGCCGGCATGGAGCTGCTGCGCCGCGGCAGCCGGCTGTCCGTGCAGCCGGTCACGGCCGCGGAGTTCCGCCTCATCCGGACGCTGGCCGCCGGGAAGCCGCCGGCCGGCGGGCCCTCGGCTGCGAAGCGGCGGGCGAAGAGGGCATAATCGCGGCATGCCCTGCCGCGTCGTACCGCCGGCCCCTCCCCCTCCCGCCGCCCGGCCGGCGCCGCTGCCCGAACCGATCGCCTGGATCGCCGCGGAGATCGCCGCCCTGCGGTCGGCGGGGCTCGAACGCGTCACGCGGGTGCGGACCGGACGGCAGGGCCGCGAGGTCGAGATCGACGGCCGGCGGCTGGTGAACTTCGGCGCCAACGACTACCTCGGCTACGCCGGCGACGTCCGGCTGGCGAAGGCCGCGGCCAAGGGAGCCTGTGCCGAGGGCTTCGGCGCCGGCGCCAGCCCGTTGGTCAGCGGCCACTCCCGGGCCCACGAGGCGCTCGATCGCACGCTCGCCGACCTCCTGGGCGTCGAGGCCTCGCTCACCTTCCCCAGTGGCTTCGCCGCCAACACCGCCACCGTCGCCGCCCTCGTCGGTCCCGGGGACCTCGTCGCCAGCGACGAGCGCAACCATGCGAGCATCATCGACGGCTGCCGGCTGTCCCGCGCCACCGTCGTCACCTACCCGCACCGCGATCCGGCGGCGCTCGACGCCGTGCTGGCCCGCAACCCCGGCCGGCGCCGGCTCGTCGTCACCGACACGCTGTTCTCGATGGACGGCACGATCGCCCCGCTCCCCGCGCTCTGCGCGGTGGCCCGGCGGCACGGGGCGATGCTCATGGTCGACGAGGCCCACGCCACCGGGATCTTCGGGGCCCGCGGCAGCGGCCTCGTCGAGGAACTGGGGTGCGCCGACGGGGTGCACGTCCGCGTGGGCACGCTCTCGAAGGCGCTCGGCGCGGCCGGCGGATTCGTCGCCGGCCACGCGGCACTCGTCCACTTCCTCCGCCACGCGGCGCGGGCCTGGGTGTTTTCCACGGCGCATCCCCCGGCGGTGGCCGCGGCGGCCACGCGGGCCATCGGACTGCTCGCCGCCGAGCCCGAACGGCGCCGGGAGTTGCGTGCGGCCGCCGCCGACTTCCGCGCGGCGCTGGCGGAGGCGGGCCTCGACACGGGGGCCGCCGAGGCGCAGATCGTGCCGGTTGTGGTCGGGGGGCCGGAGGCCGCCCTCGCCCTCGCCGCCGCGGTCGCCGACGAGGGCTTCTTCGTCCCGCCCATCCGCCCGCCGAGCGTGCCCGCCGGCGGCAGCCTCGTCCGCGCCAGCCTCGCGTGGCACCACACCCCCGACGACCTCGCCCGCCTCGCCGCCGCGCTCATCCGCCATGCCCCCCGCCGCTGACCTCCCCTGGTGCGTCATCGGCGCCGGCCCCTCGGGGCTGACGGCGCTGAAGAATCTGTGCGCGGCAGGCATCGACGCGGAGTGCCTGGAGCGCGAGGACGACGTCGGCGGCAACTGGTACTTCGGCTCGCCGACGAGCCGGGTCTTCGCCTCCACCCGGCTCATCAGCTCCCAACGGCTCACCGAGTACGTCGACCACCGCATGCCGCGGGAGTGGCCGGCCTATCCGGACCACCGGCGGTGCCTGGAGTACCTGCGGAGCTACGTCCGGAGGTTCGAGCTGGCGGCCCACATCCGGACGCGGTGCGCCGTGGACCGGCTCGAGCCCGCGGGCCCGCCGGGAGACGGCTGGCTGGTGCGGGTCGCCGGCGGCGAGGTCCGGAGGTATGCCGGCGTCGTGATCGCCAGCGGTCACAACCACGTCCCCCGCCGGCCCGCGATCCCGGGCACGTTCGCGGGCACGCTCCTCCACTCGGCCGAGTACAAGTCGCCGACGGATCCCGTGGCGATCGCGGGCCGCCGCGTGCTCGTGATCGGCGGCGGCAATTCGGGCTGCGACATCGCCGTCGAGTGCGGCCGCCACGCCGCCCGCACCGTCCACTCCACGCGGCGCGGCTACTACGTCGTCCCCCGGCACGTCCTCGGCCGGCCGGCCGACCTGCGGTCGGAGCGGCTCCTGCGGATGGGGCTTCCGACCTGGCTGCGGCGGATCGTGGGGCTGCGGGCGATCGATCGCACGGTCGGCCTGCCCTGGCGGCACGGCCTGCCGCGGCCCGACCACCGGCTCTGGGAGACCCACCCGATCGTGAACTCCGAGATCCTCGGGTTCGTCGACGCCGGGAGGATCGTGCCCCGGGGCGACGTCGCCGGCTTCGCAGGTCACGAGGTGGCGTTCGCCGACGGCGGCCGCGAGCCCTTCGACGTCGTGATCTGCGCGACCGGCTTCGAGACCACGCTGCCCTTCATCGACGCCCGGCTGCTCGGCGCCGACGCCGAGACCGGCATGCCGCGGCTGTTCCTCAACCTGCTCCACCCGACCCGGGACGACATCGCCGTCGTCGGGCTCATCCAGCCCGACAGCGGCCAGTGGGGCCTCACCGATCTGCAGTCGCGGCTCGTCGCCCGGATGGCCTGCGCCGCACGTCGGGCGCCGCGTGCGGCCGCCTGGCTCTACGCCGAGCGGCAGCGACCGCCGCGGCCGCAGCCCATCCGCTACGTGCCCTCTCCGCGGCACGCGCTGGAAGTCGAGCACTTCCGGTATCGCCGCGAGCTCCTCCGGCTGATCGACCGCATGGACCGGAGGATCCGCCGGGCGGCGGCTACCGTGCCGGCGGCAGCGTCAGCGGCGCCGGCGGGGGCGGGGACGGGGCGCCGAAGATCGCCTCGAGGCCGCGGCCCAGGCCGTCGTTGATCACCGCCTGCGCCGTGTTCTCGACGATCCGCCCGATGACCAGATCGATGGCGCCGGCGTCGAAATGCGGCCGCTCGACGGTCCCCTTCAGGGGGATCACCAGCGGCGTCCGCAGCAGCTGCCCGATGACCGGCGTCTGCCCGGCGAGGTCGCCGCGGAAGGCCACTTCCACCGCCATCGCCAGCGAGCCGTCGGACCCCACGCTGCCGCCGCTCTTCACGGTCAGCTGCCCCGCGTCCATCACGAGCCCCTCGTGCCAGAGCCGGCGCTGCGTGATCCGGACGCGGACGGGATCGGGACGCACCCGCATGAGCACCGCCTGGTCGCCGAACGCGAACCGCGGATCGATGGCCGACTGAAGCTTCACGATCAGGTTCACCAGCGGCTGGATGCCGGCCCCGGGCGTGACCTCCAGGGCGTCGAACACGACCTGGCCGGCGAGCTCGCCGGCGAAGGGGTCGTCGATCGGCAGCCGGGCGCCGGCGAGGTCGAGGCTCACGATGCCCTGCGTGTTGGTCGTGTGGCCGACGAGCGGCGACAGCCAGGAGACGAGCTTCCGCACCTCCGGCCCGCCGACCGCCACCCGGTCGACGATCCGCCCCGGCGGGACGACCAGCTCGCGGGGGCTGCCGCGGAGCCGCACCCACGGCGCCCCGCGGACCCGCCCGCCGGCGGCGGCGAAGTCGAAGGGGCCCAGCGCCAGCTGCCCTTCGAGGAGCCGCACCGGCAGTTCGCCCGCGGCGAGGGGGAACCCGGCCACGTCGCCGGCTTGCCAGGCGATCGACGTGTCGATCGACAGGTCGCCGAGTAGGTCGATGGCGGCCGGCTGGGCCGGATGGGCGACCGGGACGGCGATCCGCGCGGCACGGTCGGCGTCGCCGCCGCCGCGGGTGGCCGAGAGCCACTCCTCCGGCAACGGCAGCGCATCGACGACACCGCCGGCTGCCGGGGGCTCAGGCGGCCCGGCCTCTGGGAGGACTCCGCCCAGCGGAACCCGCAGGGCGAAGGGGCGGCCGCCGGAGCCAGCAAGCCGCACCCGCCCGCCGGTCCACGGCTGGGCGAGCCGCGAGATCTGCTCCCAGTCGTAGGACGCCGTGCCCTCCAGCTCCACCAGCCGCCGCTGCGTCCCGGTGCGGATGGCGCCCCGGGCTGCGACGGCGAGCGTCGAGGACTCCAGCCGCAGTCCGTCGATCGTCAGCCGCGCGGCATCGGTCGCGGCGAACGGCCGCGTGACCTCCACCACGAGGTTCACCCGCGGCTCCTGCCACAGCGGCCGCGGCGGCGCCGAGGGCGACTTCGACGCGGCTGGCCGCGCGGCGGCCAGCGCGAGCTGATCGCCCGTGGCCTCCACCAGGACGTTGAGTCCGGCCTGCGTGTCGACCAGTTCGAGCGTGCCCCAGGACCGCCCGGACACCGGCCAACGGTCGACGGTCTCCGGCGGCAGGAGCCACCGGGCCGTGCGGCCCACATCGGCCTGCCACTGCACCTTGCCGCGGAGCCGGTCGGCAAACGCGGTCCATCCAGCCCCAGCGGCCGACGGGCGGGGCAGCCAGGAGATGCCCCCCGTCCGCAATGAAACCGTCGCCGTGAGCACCTCCGCCGACGAGACGTCGACCTGCCCGGTGGCGGGTGAGTACAGCCCGGCGCCGGAGGCGACGACCCGCGGCTCGGTGAACCGGCGCCGCGGGCTCTCCAGCGTGAACCGCTCGATCTCGCCGCCGGCTCGGGTGATCTGCCAGGCATCGCCGCGAGCCGCCACCGCGGCGGCCGCCTGGATCTGGCCGCCGAGCCGGGTGTCGTCGCCCAGGGAGGGAGTGAAGGGGGCCAGCCGCGCATGCCACCGCTGGAGGTCGCCGGCGAGCGAACAGTCGGCCGTGATGGCGGCCGGAGCGGACCCGCCGGCGGCGGCGGGCTCCCCGGGCGCCGCCCGGACTGCCGGCACCCCGGCGGCGATCGAGGCGAGATCGACGATCACGCCGCCGGTGAGCGTGGCCTCGAACCGGTCGTCGGCCGCGGCCACCGTGACGTGCGCCCGCTCGACGACCGCCGCACCCGCGGCCACCCGGCCGGCCGCCTCCGCCTCCAGGGAGACCGCCTTGTCACGCCACGCGGGCCGACCGGGCGCCGTGAACTCGAAATCGGCGAGGTCGATCGCGGCCGCGACGACCGTCGGCCCGAACTGCCGCGCCGCGTCGATGTCGAGCCGGCCGCGGGAAGTGCCGGCCAGCGTCGCACCGCCGAAGTCGATCACCTCGGCCGCCTCGGCCGCCAGCTTGCCGATGTCGAGCGTCCAGCGGACGGTCGTCTCGGCAGCCGTGCCCGCGGCCGACAGTTCGAGCGCGGCGGAGGTCAGCCGGGCGTCTTCGATGTGCAGCCGCGCCTGATGGGCCGTCCCCAGCCGGCCCCGCAGCCAGGCGGCGAACGGCTCCTGCCAGCGGAGGTGCCGCTCCCCCGCCTCCCCGGCCTTTCCCTGCTGGACGGCCGCCAGGTCCCGGGCGGCCGCCCGCATTTCGAGCACCCGCTCGTCCCCGTCGCCCCGCGCCGTGGCGGCGACCTCGAGCCGGCCGTCGGTCACCCGCACGTCCGGTCTCACGGTGATCCCTCCGGGGAGCGCCCGCGCGGTCGCCGCCAGATCGATGTCGGCGGCGAACGAGAAGTCGGTGCGGGCCAGTTCCTCGGCCCACTGCCAGGCGTCCCCGGCGGGCATCCGGATGCGTCCGTTGGCCTCGGCCCGCACCGCCGGCGACGTCACCGCGAGCTTCCGCACCACCGCTTCGCCCCGCTCCAGCGAGACGTCCAGCGGCATGTCGAACCGCTCGATCACGACGACCTCGGCCAGCGAGTCCGACCGGCAGACCGCCAGGTCGCTCACCGCCAGCGAGCCGGTGATGCGGGGACCCGCGTCGTCGAAGGCGACGTCGAGCCGCACGTCGGCGAGGCCGTCGGCCAGGTGACGGGCGTCGAACCGCCTGGCCAGGACGCTCGTGATCCCCAGCGGCAGCCGATGCGCTGCAATGGTGACGGTCCGCGGGCCCGAGCCGGCGAGCCCTTCGGGCGCGGAGACCGAGAATCCTCCCTCCCGCGCGACCGCCGCGGC
>JBIIUP010000151.1:0-7632 GCA_044339885.1 Pirellulales bacterium
AGCGCCAGCCCCGTCCGCAGGTAGGGATCGGAGAAGGCGATCGACCTGGCCCGTTCGGGCGTCGCAGTCAGCGACGAGATCACGCAGTCGATCCGGCCGGTCTTCAGCGCGGGAATGAGGCCGTCGAAGGCGATGTTCTCGATGACGACCTCGCGGCCGAGCCGTCGCCCGAGCGCCTCGGCCATCCTCACGCTCACGCCGTCGGGGCGGCCCGTCCTGTCTGTCATCTCGAAGGGGGGATAGGAGAGCTCCATGCCCACGCGAAGGGGCGGTGCGACCGGGGGCGGCGCGCCGGTGAGTATCGCCGCGGCCGTGGCCGCTGCGAGGGCGACGGCCAGGCGGCGGGGGGCACGGTGGCGCGGCGGGCGGTTGTCCATGGGGCGTGCCGGGGTTCAGAGGGCGGAGCGGGCGCGGCGGGGCAGGGCGGCCGGCTGCGGCTCCGCCGCGGCCACGAGCACCGCGCCGGGGCCGATCACGTAGCGCCTGCCGCGCCAGGAGACCACGCGGATCGCGAACGACGCGAACCAGCCGACGAAGTAACCGAGGTCCTTCAGCGGAATCAGGGCGGCGTGCCGCCAGGCGAGCGGCGTGCCGCGGAGGAGGCGGGCGGCCGAGACCTCCAGCGCGACCTTCAGGCCGACGAGCGCCGGCACGAGCGGCGCCCACTCGGTGGCCGCCAGCGCCACCGACCAGGGTATCGGGTTGAGGAGAAGCTCCAACGGATAGGCGGCCGGGCACAGTCGCCGGCGCAGCCCGGAGTGCCGCAGGTGACGCTGGGCCAGCGCCCGCCACGACCAGGAGCGGTGCACGGTCCGCACGGGCACCGGAGCGAGCCGCAGCTTCCATCCGGCGGTCGCCACGAGCCGGGAGAGCGCGTAGTCGTCGGCACCGGAGTCCCGCACGCCGGCGAAGTCGTCAACCTCCGCCAGCGCGGAGCGGCGGACCCACTGCCCCTTGGCATTGACCGCGTGCTGACCGGTCGCGACGGTCAGGGCGGTCGACAGGAAGCCGGCGAGCTCCCCGTAGTGGAGGTTCTCGATCGCAGCCGCCGCCGTCTCCTCACCGATGCCGACGGCGGGCTGGTGGACCATGCCCACCCGCGGGTCGGCGAAGGCCGGCAGCACGCGGCCGACCTCGTCGGTCGAGACCCGCACGTTGCTGTCGGAGAGGAGGATCACGCCGTGGCGGGCGTGCGGCAGGAGTGCTTCCAGCACCGCCACCTTGGGGCTCGTGGCGGAGGAGGTGGTGCCGACGACGATCGCCACGTCGTGGTCGCGGTGCCGCCGGGACAGCCTGCGGGCCAGCTCGAGGGCGGGATCGGTGGGGTCCTCGGCTCCGAACACGAGCTGCAGCGGCCGGTGGTCCAGCGCGAAGAACGAGGCCAGGTTGCGCTCCAGGTCGTCTTCGATGCCGCACAACGGCTTGAGGATCGAGACGCCCGTCCCGCCGTGCGGGGGCACGACGCCGGATCGCCACGGACGGTGCCGCAGCCACCAGCCGACGACGAGCAGCCAGGCCAGGACGTAGCAGCCGTGGCTCGCGGCGCAGGAAAGGGCGACGAACCAGGTCGCGGTGCTCACGGACGCATTCCGATGCGGTGGCCCGACGATGCCGGGTGGCGGCAGGCTACCCCGCCGGGCAACGCGGCTCAACGGCAGCGGGGGGCGGCCGGGCAGCCGCATCCGGCCGAAATCCAGGGCCCGCGCGCCGGCGCTCGCGCAGCCCGGCCCGCTGGACTATCATCGGCGGCGGAAGCATGCCGCTCCCCGGAGGTGCCCATGGCCGCGAAGCCCCCCCCTGCCGCCGAGGCGGCTCCGATCTACCGCGGCCCCCTGCCGCACGTGACCACCGTCGAACGCGTGCCGGTGACCGTCTACGACCAGCCCGCCGATGCCAGCCGCGCGGTGGCCCGCGAGATCGCCGACCTCGTCATCGCCCGGGCGGCGGCCGGCAAGCGAACCGTGCTCGGCCTCGCCACCGGGTCGACGCCGGTGGGTGTCTACGACGAGCTCATCCGGCTCCATCGGGCCGAGGGCGTGTCGTTCAAGTCGGTCGTCACCTTCAATCTCGACGAGTACTGGCCGATTCGGCCCGACGCGCTCCAGAGCTACAACCGCTTCATGCGCGAGCATCTCTTCGACCACGTCGACATCCCGGCCGAATCGATTCACATCCCCGACGGCACGCTGCCGCGGGCGCGGATCGCGGAGTCTTGCGCCCGCTACGAGGATGCGATCCGTGAAGCCGGCGGGATCGACCTGCAGATCCTGGGCATCGGCCGCACCGGGCACATCGGCTTCAACGAGCCGGGCAGCACGGCCGAGAGCCGCACTCGCCTCATCACGCTCGACGGCGTGACGCGGGCCGACGCGGCCAGCGACTTTTTCGGGGAATGGAACGTGCCCCGCCAGGCGATCACGATGGGCGTGGGTTCGATCCTCGACGCGCGCCGCATCGTGCTCCTCGCCTTCGGCGAGCACAAGGCGCCGATCGTGCACAAGGCGGTCGAGGAGCCGCCGTGCAGCCACGTCTCCGCCAGCGCCCTGCAGCAGCACGCCGACGCGCGGTTCGTGCTCGACCGGGCGGCCGCCGCGCGGCTGACGCGGTTCGAGTCGCCCTGGCTCGTGGGGCCGCTGGAGGCGATGGGACTCGACTGGACCGACGCTCTGTCGCGGAAGGCCGTGATCTGGCTCGCCCTGAAGCTGGGCAAGCCGATCCTCAAGCTCACCGACGAGGACTACAACGAGCACGGGCTGCAGGATCTCGTCTCCGCCCGCGGCCGCGCCTACGACCTCAACATCGAGGTCTTCCGGGCCATGCAGGACACGATCACCGGCTGGCCCGCGGGCAAGCCGGGGTCGGTCCGGCGGATCCGCAGTCTCGCGGCGGCGGGCAAGGGGGCGCGGGCCGACGAGCACCCGAAGCGGATCGTCGTCTTCAGCCCCCATCCCGACGACGACGTGATCAGCATGGGAGGGACGTTCATCCGCCTCTGTGAGCAGGGGCACGAGGTCCACGTGGCCTACCAGACCAGCGGCAACATCGCCGTCTGGGACGAGTCTGCCGACCGCCACGTGGACTTCGTCGAGGAGTTTTGCCGAGGCTTCGGCGTGGAGGCTCCAGCCGGGTCGGGGGCCCGCGGCTCCGGGGAGATCGCGGAAAAGATCCGGGCCTTCCTGCGGACGAAGCCGGCCGGCGCCGTCGACATTCCGGAGGTCCAGGCCGTGAAGGGGCTGATCCGCAGGACCGAGGCCCGGGCGGCGGCCCGCTACTCCGGCGTGAAGCCCGAACGCATCCACTTCCTCGACCTGCCGTTCTACGAGACGGGCCGCGTCCGCAAGAACCCCATCGGACCCGCGGATATCGCGATCACCGCGAAGCTCCTCGACGAGGTGCGGCCGCACCAGGTCTACGCCGCCGGCGACCTCTCCGATCCGCACGGGACCCACCGCGTCTGCCTGACCGCGGTGCTGGCGGCGCTGGAGGAGCTGGCGGACCGCGACTGGGCCCGCGACTGCGAGCTCTGGCTGTACCGCGGGGCGTGGCAGGAGTGGGAGCCCCACGAGATCGAGATGGCGGTGCCGCTCTCGCCGGACGAGGTCGAGCGGAAGCGGATGGCGATCTTCAAGCACGAGAGCCAGAAGGACCGGGCGGTGTTTCCCGGGCCGACGGACCCGCGGGAATTCTGGCAGCGTGCCGAGGACCGCAACCGCGAGACGGCCCGGCTCTATGACGAGCTGGGCCTGCCGGAGTACGAGGCGATCGAGGGCTTCGTGCTGCACCGCGGCTGACCGCCGCCGGCTCGAAGGATGAACCAGGGAATGGACCAAGGGAGGTTCGCGATGCGCGAGGCAGTCGGCCGGCGGACGATGCAGTGGGGATGGGCGCTCCTGGCGGGGATGGCCGCCGTCACGTCGCGGGCGGATGCCCCACCCCCGGGTTTCGTGCCGCTGTTCAACGGCCGCGATCTTGCGGGTTGGCGGGGCCGGCCGCACCTCGACCCTGCAGCGGAGGCCTCCGGCACGGCCGCGGAGCGGACCGCGCGGCAGGCCGAGTGGGACGCGGACCTCGCGCGGCACTGGAAGGTTGTCGACGGCGTGATCATCAGCGACGGCGAGGGCGTGTTCCTCACCACCGACCGGGACTACGCCGACTTCGAGCTCCTCCTGGAGTGGATGCTGCCGGCGGCCTGCGCCGACAGCGGGATCTACCTGCGGGGAAATCCGCAGGTGCAGATCTGGGACCCCGGGTGTGAGCGGGACCGGCGGCACGGGAACGACAAGGGCTCGGGCGGCCTGTGGAACAATCCCAAGGATGCGGCCGGCCGCTTCCCCCTCGTCGTGGCCGATCGGCCGATCGGCGCCTGGAACGCCATGCGGATCCGCATGCAGGGGGATCGCGTCACCGTCGTCCTCAACGACCGGATCGTGGTCGACGCCGAGCCGCTGGCCAACTATTTCGCCAAGGGAGAGCCGCTGCCGGCTCGCGGCCCGATCCAGATCCAGACGCACGGAGCGCCGATGCACGTGCAGAACGTTTTCATCAGGGAACTGGGGACGCTCGACGGCTCCGGTCCCGGCTGGCGGGACCTGGTCGCCGACGACTTCGAGAACGTCAATGGCGAGCCCGACACCTGGACCTGGAAAGGGAACGCGGTGCGGTGCACCGGTCGGCCGATCGGCGTGATCCGCACAAAGCGGCCGCTGACGAACCTGGAATTGGCGCTGGAGTGGCGGCACCTGGAGCCGGGGGGCAACTCGGGCGTGTTCCTCTGGGCGCCCCCCGCGGCCCTGGAGAACCTGGCCCCGGGCAAGCTCCCCTCGGGCGGCATCGAGGCCCAGATCCTCGATCACGGCTACCGGCAGCAGTACGAGCAGGCGAAGGGCAAGCCGGCCGACTGGTTCACGACCGACGGCGACGTGTTCTCCGTCGGCAGTTCGACGATGAGGCCCTTTCCGCCGGTGGCTCCCGACGGCCGGCGGAGCTTCCCGACGGCCCGGCACTCACGCGGCTCGCCGGAATGGAACGCGTACGCCATCCGCGCGATCGACGGGGAGGTGCGGCTCTGGGTCAACGGCCACGAGGTGTCGGGGGGCACGGGCTGCACGCCGGCGACGGGTCACCTCTGCCTGGAGGCGGAAGGGGCGCCGATCGAGTTCCGGAGCCTGCGGATCCGCGAGCTGCCGGCCGCGACGGTCGCAGCCCCCGCCGCCGACGCCACCGGCTTCGTGCCGCTCTTCGACGGGGTCTCGCTCGCCGGTTGGCACGGGGACACCAAGGGCTACGAGGCCGTCGACGGCACGCTCCGCGCCAAGCCCGGCGTGGCGGGCAACCTGTTCAGCGGCGGCGAGTACGAGGACTTCGAGCTGCGGTTCGAGTTCCAGCTGGCCCCGGGAGCCAACAACGGGCTGGGCATCCGCGCGCCGGTCGCCGGGGGCGTCGCGTTCTCGGGCATCGAGCTGCAGATTCTCGACGACGGGCACCCGAAGTACGCGGAGATCCATCCCTGGCAGGTCCATGGCTCGATCTACGGCGTCGTGGCCGCCGAACGCGGCGGCCTGAAGCCCGCCGGCGAGTGGAACGAGCAGGTGGTGACCGTGCACGGCACGCGGATCACGGTCGTCGTCAACGGCCGGACGGTCGTCGACGCGGATATCGCGCCGTTCCGCGACGGCCAGCCGACGCTCGACGGCAAGCGGCATCCGGGACTCGCGCGGACGAAGGGGCACATCGCCTTCCTCGGCCACGGCGACGAGGTCCGCTGGCGAAACATCCGCATCCGCGAGCTCTGACCGCAGCGGGCGGCGCAGCTTTCGGCGCCGGGGCTCCTGCGCCCTTCAGAGCCGCCGGAAGGCCTCGTCGAGGACGGCGAGCAGGAAGTCGGCGTCGGCCTCGGTGAGGCACATCGGCGGCTTGATCCGCAGGACGTTGCCCGTGAGGCCCCCCTTGCCGACGAGGAGCCCGAGGTCGCGGCAGGTTTCGAAGACGCGGGCGCACTCCTCGCGCGCGGGCTCCTTGGTGGCCCGATCCTTGACGAGCTCGATGCCGAGCATGAGGCCCAGGCCGCGGACGTCGCCGATCACCGCGTGCTTGCCCTGAAGCGCCCGGAAGCCGGCCTTCAGCCGTCCGCCGATCCGCGCGGCGTTCGCCTGGATGCCGTCCTCGTCGATCACCTGGAGCACGGCCCGGCCTTGCGTGCAGGTCACCGGATTGCCGCCGAAGGTGTTGAAGTGGATCCGCTGGGAAAGCGCCGCGGCGATCTCCGGCGTGGTCACGACGGCGCCAAGGGCGGCGCCGTTGCCGATGCCCTTGGCCATCGTGACGATGTCGGGAGTCACGCCCTGGGTTTCGAAGCCCCACCAGTGGGAGCCGGTCCGCGTGAATCCCGTCTGCACCTCGTCGGCGATGCACAGGCCGCCGGCGGCACGGACGTGTGCGTAGGCGGCCTCGAGATATCCGTCGGGGAACACGACCGCCCCGCCGACGCCCTGGACGCTCTCCGCGATGAACGCCGCGACCCTGCCTGGCGTTGCGTATTCGACGAGGTTCCGCACGTCACCCGCGTACTTCGCGCCGGCGGCGGGGTCGTCGTATCCCCAGGGGCCGCGGTAGCGGTCGGGACAGAGGGCGTGATGCACGCCGAACGAATGGGGAACGTTGAACTTCCAGGTGTGGTGGCTCGTGAGCCCCATCGTCTGCATGCTGCCGCCGTGGTAGCCGTTGCGGAGCGCCAGCACGTCGAAGTTGCCCGTGAAGGCCCGGGCCATGAGGATCGCGAGGTCGTTCGCTTCGGACCCCGAGTTCGTGAAGTAGCAGACCTTCAGGTTCCCCGGCATCCGCGCGGCGAGGTCGCGGGCATATTCGGCGATGCAGGGGTTGAGATAGATCGTGGTGGTGTGCTGGAGGATCTCGTTCTGCCGATTCACGGCGGCCACGATCCGGGGGTGGCAGTGCCCCACGCTCACGGTCACGATGCCCCCGAAGCCGTCGAGGTAGCGGCGGCCGGTCTCGTCGTAGAGATACTGCATGTGCCCCTCGACGATCATGAGGGGCGTCTTGTAGTAGGTGAAGATCGCCGGGTTGACGAACTGCCGGCGGAGGGCGGCCACCTCGTCCTTCGACGGTCCTGCGTAGGGCCGGGGCCGGTGTTCGCAGGGAGGCAGGGCGGGGGACGTCTGTGTGGCGATGCTCATGGGCACCCTCACCGGTTCGGGAACAGGGGACGCAACACCGAGTAGATCAGGAAACCGAGGGCGAAGCCCACGAACCAGGCGTAGTCGTAGCCGGCCACGAGCCAGGCGGGAAATGCCGCCGCCGAGGCGGCGCCGATGCGCACCAGGAAGCCGGGCAGGTTCGGCAGGATCGCCAGGGCCAGGGCGGCGAAGCCGACGAGGCTGAAGCCGGCGGTGTAGCCGTAGCAGCCGTCGCGGCGGTAGAGATCCGCGACGTGGAGGATGGTCCGTCGCCAGACGAAGTAGTCGGCGATCATGATGCCGGCGATCGGTCCGAGCAGCGCGCTGTAGCCGATGAGCCAGGTGAACACGTAGCCGGTCGGATCCTGGTAGAGCTTCCAGGGCATCATCACGACGCCGATCACCGCCGTGATCAGGCCGCCGGTGCGGAACGAGACCA
>JBIIUP010000152.1:0-7599 GCA_044339885.1 Pirellulales bacterium
CCAGGAGTGTACTGCAGGTTAAAAAGGTTTTCTCCCCTCGAAGCCCAAGCCCCGTGCGATGTACTCCAGCGTCGATCGGCAGGCCTTTGCACGTGCCGGTCGAACCTGGTTGCGGAAGTGCTGTTGACCGGACTATGCTTTAAGATCGGGCTCTCTTTGGGGAGTGTTCGCCGAACCATGCGTCTGGTGGACCCATGCTTATGACAATTTCGTCGGCCGGTCCAGCCGTGCGGCGCGGACCCGCTTCGCCTACTCCGCCACTCGAGCGAGCCACGCTTGCAACATGCCGAATCGGGTTCACGATCGTTGAGTTGTTGGTGGTGATCGCGATCATCGGTGTGCTCATCGGGCTGCTCGTGCCGGCGGTGCAGAACGCTCGGGAGTCGGCCCGCCGGTTGAGTTGCGCGAACAACCTCAAGCAACTCGGGCTCGGGGTGCTCGCCTTCGATGCGGCCAATGGCTACTTTCCGCCGAGCAGCTTCAACGCCACACTGATCCAGGCGATTCAGCCCACGTGGTGGAGCCGGGGCGGCGATGACGTCGCCCCGGGGAGCGGGGCCGGCTACCTCGGGTATCACGTCCCGATCATGCCCTACGTCGAGCAGGTGCAGGAATACGAGGCGGTGATCACCGAAATGCGCGGCCTCACGGGTAATCCCTGGAGAAGCAACAATCCCGCCGGCTCCGTCTTTCTGCGGCGGTCCCCCGTGCGGGTCTGCCCGAGCGATCCTCAAAACCAAGGGTTGTCGTCCACCCGCACCGCCCCGAGCAGCTACAGTTGCAATCGCGGCGATGCACGGCTGACGTACAACAGCGTGTCCACGCGAGCGGTGTTCAAGCGCGAGGCACACGTCGACCCGGCGACGGGAGCCGACGCGAAGCTGGTCCGCAGCGACAGGACCACGGCGGCCTCGATCACCGACGGCCTGTCGCAGACGCTCATGCTCGCCGAGGTCGCGATCTACTCGACCCGGAACCGGATCCGAGGGTCCATCGCCACGGGGGTGTGGGGGGCCGCTTCGGCGACGCCGGCGCTGTGCCTGGTGCGGATCGATCCGGCCAATCCGGCGGCGTTCACCGGAGCCGTGGAGAGTGATCGCCTGGGCTCCGCGTTCGCATGGAAGGACACCACCTGGTTCGCGACCGTGCTCCCACCGAACGGGCCCTCGTGTGCGGGAGATGCCTGGAACGACTTCAGCATGTTCACCGCGTCGAGCCATCATCCCGGCGGCGTCATGGCGACGATGTGCGACGGATCGACGCGGTTCTTCGACGACGCCATCGACGCGGGCAATCCGGCGGATCTCCCCCCCGCTGCGAGCGCCGTCAGCCCGTCGCCCTACGGCGTGTGGGGAGCGCTCGGTTCGCCGAACTGCCGCGAGGCGATCACGGTGCCGTGAGCGACGGATCCGCGGTCTGCAGCGATCGCCGCCGGCGGCAGGCGAGCACGGCAACGATGCCCAGGGCCGCCAGCGCCAGCGTGCCCGGCTCCGGCACCGACACGTAGACGACGTAGAGCTCGTTGCTCGTCGTCGAGCCGCCCAGGCCACCGAGACCGCCTTGGGCGATGCTGAAGCTTCCGGCGGTCGGGTTCAGGAAACCGCCCACGTTGAGCAAGAACTTGTCCGCGCTGTAGTTCGTGATCGGGGCGTTGGCGTCGAGGAACTTCCACTGATAGCTCCCGCTCGTGCCGTCGAAGTTCGCCGCCAGCCCGCTTCCCGCGCCGCTCAGACTGACGAGGTTGATGATGAACGGGTCGGTGGAGTCGGCCGAGAGCGTGAACGCGCTCGACACCGTCACGAGGTCCCAGCCGTTGCCCAGCAGCCCGCCGGCGGATCCGGTCGCGTCGTTGACCTCGAACGTGTAGACGCCATCCTTGCCGAACTCCAGCGCCCCGATCGTGATCCCGCCCACGCTGCCACCCGGCGAGATCACGCCACTGTTGGCGATCACCACCGCAGTACCCGTCACCGTGCCGTACCCGCCGAGCGTCTTGCCGGCGCCGATGTCGAGCGCCGCCCCGAGCGCCCCGATGTCGAGCACCGCTCCGGAGCCGGCCGTCTCGCCCACCTCGATGAAACTGCTGGCGAGCGTCGCTCCGCTCCCGAGCGCCAGCGTCCCTCCCACGACCACCGTGTCGCCCGTGAAGGTCTGGGCCGAGGTGAGCGTGAGCTTTCCGCCGCCGAGCTTCTGCAACCCGCCGGCACCGCTGACGGTGCCGGAATAGCTGAGGTCGTTCGAACGGTTGAACGCCAGCGCCGCGCCGCTGGCCACGGACACCGGGCTGCCGTTGTTGATCGAACCCGTCGTGCCCCCGTCGCCAACCTGGAGCCGGCCGGTATTGATCGCCGTGGAGCCGCCGTAGCTATTGCTCCCGGTCAGGACCAGCGTTCCAGCGCCCTGCTTGACGAGGCCCCCCGACGCGCCCGAGAGCGATCCGGAGATCGTGGCGACGTTGGCCCCCACGGCGACCGTGCGGTTCCCCGCGCCCAGGTTGATCGCGTTGCTGAACGCCAGCGGTCCCGTGGCGGTCGTGTCATTGAGGACGAGGGAGTTCATGGTGAAGTTCCCGCCGCCCCACGTCAGGGCCGTCGGAGCCGCCGTGCCGCCGATCGCGACCGTCATGCCGCCGGCGTTCGCCGACGAGAAGCCGCTGGAGCCGCTGTTGGCGTTGGTGACCTGCATCTGGCCGGCCCCCGTGCCGAGGCCGCGGGTGATGTTGCCCGGCGATTCCCACACGCCACCGGCCATCAGGACGTTCGAGCCACTGATCCCCACGCCGTCGGTGCCGCGGAGGACGCCGGCGTTGATCGTCGTCGAACCCTGGTAGTTGTTCGTGGCACTGAAGATCACGAGGCCGGCGCCGTTCTTCGTGATGTTCATCGCCGTCCCGTTGGTGCTCGTCGCGGTGATCGCACCCTGGAAGTCAACCGACCCGCCGGCGACCGCGGCGAACGCATTGACCTTCACCGCGGGCCGCGTGATCGTGATGCTGCCGGTGAACACCGAGGGATCGGCGGTCGTGCCCTCGAACGAGACGTTGTAGTTGGCATTTCCGCCCCCGGAGCTGCCGTTGAGCGAGAAATTCCGCCCGACGGTGACTGGCCCCTTCGTGGAAACGCCGCCGGTGCCGGTGAGCACATTTTGCACGCCGTCGTAGAGGACGATCGTGCTGGTGCCCGTGCCGAGGGCGTTGTTGGAGCCGACGACCAGTCGGGCCCCCGTGCTCGTCGCGATGTCGCCGGAGAAGCCGCTGTTGTTGCCCGACAGGATCACGGTTCCCGTGCGACCACCCGCCCCCGGAAGGCCAGTCCTGTTTTGAGTGCCTCCACCGATCTTGATCGCCGCGGAACCCGAGAGCGGGCCGCTGAACTCGACGCTGCCGCCCGCGATGGCCATGAGGTAATTGGCGCCGACCCCCGGCGTGCGGTTGATGGCGAGGCTCCCGGAGAAGACCGAGGCCTCGGCCGTGGCGCCGCCGATCATCACGTCGCCGGTGAAGGCATCGGCCGAACCGTCGGCCGGGCCGGAAATGACCATGTTCCGACCGATGGTGTAGGCCCCGTCGGTGACGAAGTACGACGGGTTCGACGAGGTGCCGCTTTGGGCTCCCACGAAAATCGCGCTCGTCGCATTGCCGAGCACGCCCGGAGCACCCGCGGGAGCGTTGCCACCGACGAACAGCCCCGCCGTGCCGACCCGAATCTCGCCCGTGAACGAGTTCGCCGTGTTCGAGACCACGATCTTACTGCCGGCGGAAGTGGCACCGGAGAAGCCGACAACCGGGGCCGACCCGGAGATCACACCGGCGTACCGGGCCGTCCCGGAATTGAAGGCGCCGAGCGTGATGTTCGCGCCCAGCGAATTGAGGGACATGTCCCCGGCGAACGTGATGTCGCCCACGTCGCCGGTGCTGATCGTGACCGTGTTCGTGGAGGTCGCGACGACGTTGAACCCGCGGGCCAGCGTGCCGCTGCCAAACGCGGTGATCGTCCGAGCCGTGGTGACGCCGGTGTCGGTCGCCTGGATCGCCGAGGTCCCCGTGCCCAGGGCACTGGCGGTGCCGGAGACGTCGAACTGCAGGGTGTTCTCCCGCACCGACACCGGTCCTGTGAAGTTGTTGGCGGTATTGGTCAGACGCAGTCCGACGCCGCCGATCTTGGTGAACCCGCCGGTGCCCGTGATGAGCCCCGACCAGGCACCGGCCGGCGATTGCTGTTCCCACGTGATCATACGTTCGAGCGTGATCGTGCCCGAACGGACCGCCGCCGTTCCCCGGGTAAGCAGGGACGCCGTGCCGTTCCCGGCATTGGCGAAGCGGATGCTGCGGCTCATGCTCGCGCCGGCGCCGATCTCGAGTTCGACGTTCCAGTTGTTGGCGGCGGTGTTGGCATTGCCCACGAGCACCTCCGACGTCGCATTGCCGAGCGCCCCGGCGACGCCCGGAGCCGCGGAAACCCCGGCATTCGCCGTGGTGCCCGAGGCCGAAGCCGACAGCCCCACGAGGAGCGTCCCTCGTTCGACCGTCGTGGAGCCCGTGTAGGTGCTCGTGCCGCCGAGCGCGACCCGGCCGGAGGACGCATTGATGACGACGTTGCGGCTCGTGCCGTCCTCGATGATCGGACCGGCGATGATCAGGCCGGTGTTCGACTGGTTCGTGCTGCTGAAGAAGCCGTCGCTTTGCAGCTGGAGCGTGCTGTTGATCACGACAGCGGCGCCGTTGGCCTTCGTGATCGAGCCGCTGCGGACGACGAGCGTGCCGGAGTTGATGGACCATCCCAAGACGCTCGTGCCCGTCGAACCGATAGTGACCGTGGTTCCCGTGACCACGTTGGACTGCAGACTCAGAATGTCGACGAGCCCTCCACCGAGCCTGGTGGCAGCGGCGGCGGTGCCCGAACCGAGCGCCTGAAAGACGATGGCACTCGTGCCATTGGAAAGGTCGGGGGCCGCGTCCAGGTTCCAGTTCGTGGCGGTGCTCCAGGTGGCATTCGCGCCGCCACCGCCGTCCCAGGTTGGGCCGGCGAGGGCCGGACCACCGGCGGCGGCGACCACCGCGGCAACCGCGGCCGACCACCACCGCAGGCCGCTGGACCGTGTCCTCGAGGCGACCTTATGGGTTGCGATCATGACACCCTCCGAAAAATGCCACCGAGATGCCCCGGCAAATCCTGACCAGCAACTTGTGATGACTGGGAATCAGCACTGGGAATCGTTCGAAAGTTTCCCACACACCCCCGAAACACTGTATACAGACCTTCCAAAAGTATACAGGGGACCGCCGGGGCTGCAAGGCCTTGGGATCCGCAGCCCCCCGGGCCGGTCCGAAGGGTGGCGATCGGCCCGGGTTTCGCACGGCAAGCGTCGGCGGGAACCATGATCGACCGGGGTTTCGCCGCTGGCATGAAACACCGCACCTCAGCGATCCGGCGACTCGCAGCGGCCGGCTGCTGGCTCATGGCCTCCCCCCTCGCGGCCGAGACCATGCGGCCGCATATTTTTCTGACCGCCGAGCCACGGCCCGGCCTGCGGTCGGTGGCCGACGTGCGGGCGGACATCCGGAGCGGCCGGGGCCGTGCCCTCTGGGAGACGATCAAGCAGGCGGCCGACGCCGACCTCACCGCCCCGGTGCTCGTGCCCACGTCAGCCGTCCCGGGCCGTGATCCGGACAACACCCTGCACGGCAATCGGGATTACGACATCTGCCACGCCGTCGGCCAGCGGGTGCTCCGCGCCGCCTTGGCGAACGTGCTCACGCAGGATCCCATCTACCGCGACTCCGCCCTCGCGCAGATCGAGGCACTCTACGATCCGGCACGCTGGCCGGAGTGGCGGGACCTCTCGCACATGCACCTGACGGCGGACCTGCGAACCGGCCAGCTCACCAGGGACGTGGCGCTCGCCTACGACTGGCTCCATCCGGCGTTGACGCCGGCGGAACGCGCCATGGTCGTCGACGGCATTCACCGCCGGGGCATCGAGCCGTTCTGGAAGGCGATCGAGAACGGCGATTACTGGGTCGGGCGTTCGAACAACTGGATGACCTGCATCGTGGGCGGCCTGGGGATCGCCGGGATGGCGCTCGGCGAGGACCATCCCGACTCGGCGCGGCTGATCGAGTATTCGCTGCCACGATTGATCGCTTACCTGAAGATCTACGGAGCCGCCGGCGAGTTCAACGAGGCTCCCGGATACGCCTCCGCCACGGCCCATCCGGTCGGCTACTTCGCGGCCCACCGGTACCACACGGGCGGCGGGGAAAATCGCCTGGCGGAACACCCGTTTCCGGAAGCCTGCCGCTGGCTCATGGCGGTCACCGTTCCACCGGGGCATTGTGCCGCGTTCGGCGACACCCGCGTCGCCGAACGTCCCAAGGTCTCCCACGTCGCCGCGGTGGCGGCCGCATCGCGGGACGAAATCCTGCAGGGCTTCTATCTCCAGCACGCTCCGGCGGAGCCCGACGTCCGCGACCTGGTGTGGTGGGATCCGCGCGTGGCGGTCGAGTCCCCCCGGGGCCGGCTGCCGTTGGGCCGCGGCTTTCCCGAGCACGGCGGCTGTCTCGTGAGCCGTGCCGACTGGGATCCCGAGGCGTCGCCGTGCACGGTCTACGGCAAAGCCGGCCGCGAGGCTCACCATGCCGACAACGACGTGGGGCAGGTCTGCATCGACGGGTACGGGCGACGTCTGATCGTCGATCTCGGCATGCCGTCGATGTATCCCCGCGACTATTTCGGGGAGCAGCGCACGCGGTATTACAACGCCTCGGCCCGCGGCCACAACGTGCTGGTCGTCGGAGCCCGGGAGACGCGCGGAGACGCGGGAGGCCGCATCGTCGACAGTCGATTCGACGACCGGTTCGGAGCATCCTGGAGCCTGGACCTGACCCCTGCCTACGACGGCGTGGAGCACGTGCGACGCACCGTCGTGCACCGTCTGCCCGGTGTGGTCGCCGTGCTCGACGAGGCGGAGACGGAGTGCAGGGAGGAGATCGCTCTGCGTTGGCACACCGCGAACGCGTGCCGCGTCGATGACCACGGCGGATTCCTCGTGACCGACGACGGCGTGGGGTTGGCCTGCCGCGTCATGGCGCTCGACGGGGGGCCGCTGACGTTGGCGACGGGCCGCCACGAATACCGGCCGCCCTATGATCGCAATCGCGTTGGTGAACCGCTGCGACAGCGGCACGAGCCGTACGTGCAAGCGACGCTCACGGCCGAAAGATGCCGGTTGCTCTCGCTGTTCGCCGTGCTGCCTCGGGGCGAACGGCCACGCGAATGGAGGACGATCGACGGTGGTTGGTCGCTCACCACGTCGGAGGGTCACTTCGTCGTCGAAGTGACCGACGACGCACTCACGGTGCGATGCGGGAACGCGCCGGCTTGGCAGGCAGACCTCCGGGGCGGAGGCCCGGGTCCGCCGCCGCCGGCCGGTTCACCGCGGTAGCCAACGCGTATACACTGACCCGGCAGTGATCGGGTGTTCTCCGGGAGAGTCGGGAGGCAACCATGGGCGACGGGGCTTGTCGGAGGATCGGGGCGACCGGGTGCTTGGCGGGATTCCTGGGCCTGCTCGTCGCGGGCTGCGGGACGACCGACGGCC
>JBIIUP010000017.1:0-23856 GCA_044339885.1 Pirellulales bacterium
GGCGTCTCGCTCGCGTTGCTGGGCTGATGCGGCCCTCACTTGATCCTTGCCCGCATGAGAGCCCAGACCGTGGATAGGCGAGGGGTTGCCCGTGCCGGCGAGCCGGCGTTGCTGGCCGAGCGAAACCAGGATGGTGAAGCGAGGGCAGCACCGAGTGAGCGCAGGCCTGGAAGGCCGGAGCAAACGTCCGGGCGAGACGGCACGGGCAGCCCCGGCCGGCGAGCCGGCGTTGCTGGCCGAGCGAAACCAGGATGGTGAAGCGAGGGCAGCACCGAGTGAGCGCAAGCCTGGAAGGCCGGAGCAAACGTCCGGGCGAGACGGCACGGGCAGCCCCGGCCCCTCGTGACTCCTGCGGATCAAGTGGGAGCTGAGTAGGGTGGCCCCTCGCGGCAGGGCAGCCTGCCGCGAGGGCGGATCGCCGGCGAAGAGCGGCGCTGCGGCCGCCCGCTCAGCCGATCGTGCGGCCCAGGGCGGCGGCGACGCGACGGCAGACGTCCATCATCCGGGTGAAGGCCGGCAGGTCGAGCGTCTGCGCGGCGTCGCTGCAGGCCGCCTTCGGGTCGGGATGCACCTCGACGATGAGGCCGTCGGCGCCGGCCGCGACGCTCGCCGCCGCCATGCTCTCCACGAGGTTGGCGTGGCCGGTGCCGTGGCTGGGATCGACGACGACGGGCAGGTGGGTGCGGGCGTGGAGCCAGGGCACCGTGGCCAGGGGCAGCGTGAACCGCGTGTGGGTCTCGAACGTGCGGATGCCCCGCTCGCAGAGCATCACCTGCCGGTTGCCGGCGTCGAGGATGTATTCGGCGGCCAGGAGGAGCTCCTCCACCGTCGCGGCCGGCCCGCGCTTCAGGAGCACGGGCAGTTGCGTCCGGCCGACCGCCTCGAGCAGCCGGTAGTTCTGCATGTTGCGGGCCCCGATCTGGAGCACGTCGGCGTACCGGCCCACGAGCGGCACGTCCTCGGGGGAGACCACCTCCGTCACCACCGCCAGCCCCGTCTCCGCCCGGGCCTCGGCCAACAGCTCCAGCCCCCGCTCCTTCATCCCCTGGAAGCTGTACGGGCTCGTCCGCGGCTTGAAGGCGCCGCCCCGCAGGCCCGTCGCCCCGGCCGCCTTGACGGCCCGGGCGGTGGCCACGATCTGCTCGCGGCTCTCGACCGAGCAGGGCCCGGCGATCACCCCCACGCTCCCGCCCCCCACGCACAGCGGGCCGGCGCGGACGACCGTGGGCTCCGCCTGCACCTCGAGGCTGGCGACCTTGTAGGGGGCGAGGATCGGCAGCACCGAGGCGACGCCGGGAAAGGTCTCCATTCCGTCGGCCACGGCGGTCCGCTCGTCGCCGACGACGGCCACGACCGTCCGCTCCGTCCCGACGATCACGTGGGGACGCAGGCCCAGTCCCTCCACCCGCGCGACGACGTGGTCGAGGTCGGCCTGCGAGGCCCCGGCCTGCATGACGATGATCATTTCGCTCCCTCCTCCACTCCGGCGGCGGGCCCGAGGCCTGGGGGCGGCGTCTCGCCCCGCTTCCTGGCCGCTTCCCGCGTCGTGATCACGATCGACTCGACGCCGTCGATTTTCCGAACCACGTAGATCAGTCTCCCGTCCGGATCGGCCTTGGCAAGGATGACCCGCAGGATGGCCTCGGCGGGCCGCTCCCGCTCGGCGAGCGCGAACGACTGGTTCTGCGTGATGCCCTCGAGCTGGAGGTCGCCCCCCGCGATCGCCATCGGTAGCTCCACCTCGGTGGAAATCATCTGGATCGCCGTCTCCAGGGTGTCCTTGGCGAACTCCAGCGTCATCGGCTGCGCCAGGCGGGCCAGCGCGGTCCGCGGAGCGGCCGCCGCGATGGCCCGTCCGGCGACCACGGCGTCGGCCCGCTGGGCCAGGGCCAGCTCGGTGGCGAGGGCGAGGTTGTGGCCTGCGTGCCGCGGCAGCCGGACGTTGACGACGGCCTGCCGGCGCTCCGCGCCGCTCCGCAGGTTGGCGACGAGCGCCCGCAGCATACCCGGCAGACGGAGCACGAGCCGCCGACCGTGGGGATGCACGTCGAGCGAGGCGCACCAGGCCTCGACGGCGTCCGGGTAGCCGGTGATCCGCGCGGCCAGGTCGGCGGCGAGCGCCGCGGGCTGCACGTCGCGGGTCGGCACGGCGTCGAGCTCGGCGTAGAAGTCGCCGCCGAAGTGGAGCGACACCGCGGCGGCCGGGACCGACTCGCCCACGAGCGCGTCGAGCGGCCCGGCCAGCCGGGCGAGCGGTCCCTCGAGGAGCTTCGCGCCGCCGCGCAGCAGGAAGCTCGGCTGGCCGAGGAGCGTGAGGTGCCGGGCGCCGTCGAGCGTCTGGCGGAGCTGTTCGAGCTCGACCGGCAGCGCCGGAGGCGGCTCGGGATCGTCGTCGCCCGACTCGCCGGCAAGCGCGACGAGCGGCTCGCGGGCCGCGGCGACGAGCACGCGGCCCTGCGCCCGCTCGGGAACCCAGAACGCCGTCCACGGTCCGCCATAGACCTCGCCCCGCCGCAGCCCCCAGGCCCGCTCCCGCCAGGCCTCGTCCTCCGGGAGCCGCCGGCCGCCGCCGAGCCACGCGGCCCAGCCGGTCACGAGGTCGCCGGTGGCGTCGGTCTGCCAGCCGACGTGCAGCCGTTCGATGTCGGCAGGTTCGCAGCCGCAGGCCGCGGCCACGCCGCGGAGGTGCGTCTCGACGGCGGGCCCCAGCGAACGCAGGAACAGCCGGCCCTCGTCGCCGGCACCGAGCAGGTCGGCCACGCGGACCACGAGGATCAGCTGCGAGCCGGCCGGCAGGTAGGCGAGGCTCGGCGGCGGTCCGGTCGTGGGCGATGCCCAGGGCAGGCTCGGATCGTCGACTTCCTGCACGGCTGGAGCCGATGCCGATGCCGGCGGCACCGCCGGCGCGGCTGTCCGGACATCCGGCGCGGCATCCTCCGGAACGACGGCTCGCGGCATGGCCCGGGCCGCCGGTGGCGGCGCTGGCACGGCCGCGTCGAGCTGTCGCGCCGCGGGAACAGGTCGGCCTGCGACCTCGGTCGCGGGATTGCCGTCCCGCGAAGACACCAGCCGCACGACCACGCCGCCGAGGCACGCCGCCGCCGCCGCGGCCAGCCATGCCAGGTGACCGCGCCGCCGGACGGCCCGCGGACCGCGCGGCGAGCCGGGCGCAGGCCGCGGCGCATCGATGCCAGCTCCGGCAGAGGTCGGCGCGGCGATCGGCCAGGCCGGTGCGAGATCGTTGGCGGGTTGCGACCCGGGGGCGCCGGCCTGCCTCGTGGCGAACGGCAGTCCGAAGCAGGTGGCGATCGCCCGCGCGGCCTCGGCAGCGCCGGCATACCGCGCCGCCGGATCACGGGCCGTGAGGTAGGACACGAGGGCTCCCAATTCCGGAGGGACGTCCGGGGGGCCGAGCCGCGCAGGTCCGGCCTCGGCCGCCGCGCGGAGCGTGGCGGCGGCGTCGCCCCGCCAGCAGGGCACCTCCCCCGTGACCAGCGCGTGGAGGAGGCAGCCGATCGCGTAGACGTCCGAAGCGGCGGTGCAGCCGGCCCCCGGCTGCAGCAGTTCCGGGGCGACGAAGCCCGCGGCCCGGCCGAGCCGCGAGATCTGCTCGGCCGTCCCGACCGCGGGTCGGGGAACCGGCTCGTGGGGATCTCCCGTGAGCGGGAAATGCAGCAGCCGCACGCGGCCGGCGCCGGGTCCGCCGCCCGGCGGCGGCTCCCGGATCACCGTATCGAGCGAGACTCCGCCGTGCACGTCGCCGGCGGCGTGCACCGCGGCCACCCCGCCGGCGACCGTAAGCGCGATCGCGGCCGCCTCCTCGGGCGGGAGCCGTCCGCGCCGCGCCAGCTCCGCGGACAACGGCTCTCCTTCCACCCGCTCGCTCACGACGAACCGCGTCCTGCCCGATTCCTCGAGCGCCCAGGTGCGGGCGAGCGCGGGGTCGCTCGCGGCGACGGCGGCCGTCACCCGCCGCGCGACGCCCCGCCGGACCGCGGGATCGCGGAGCGCCTGGCCGTCGAGCCGCACGAGGCTGACGACGTTGCCCGACGGCTCGTGCCGGGCGGTGAACACCAGCGCCGCCCCCAGGGATTCCTGCCGCTCCAGGAGCCGGTAGTCACCGAGGAAGAACGGTCCCTCGTTGCCGACGACGAGCCGCTTCCGCTGCCAGCCGGTGATCAGGCCCCGCTCGACGAGCCAGTCAGCGATGGCGCGGGTGTCGGCGGCGCCGGGCAGTGCGGCGACCTCGACCCGCAGGCGGGCGGCCGTGGCCGCGTCGACGAGCCGCGTGCCGACGAGCAGGCTCCAGAATTCCGCGGGCGTGGGCGTGGGCATGGCCGTGGCGTCCGTTCCGATTGATCGCCATCGTAGCGGTTCGGCGGCGTCCCCGTCCCGGCTCGCTTGTGAGCCCGGAAGCCCGGCTTGTACGATCCACCGCGTTCCGCGGCACCATAGACGGACACCGGGAATCCACGCACCATGCGCGCCAGCGACGCGATCCGCACCTACTTCGACCGGGCGGCCGACGAGCTCGACCTGACTGACAACATCCGCAGGCTCCTGCTGACCGCCAAGCGGGAGGTGCAGGTGCAGATCCCGGTGGAGCGGGACTCCGGCGAGCTGACCACGTTCATCGGCTACCGCGTGCAGCACAACGACGCCCGCGGCCCGATGAAGGGGGGGCTCCGCTACCACCCTCAGGTCGACCTCGACGAGGTGCGGGCGCTGGCATCGCTGATGACCTGGAAGACGGCGGTCGTCGACATTCCCTACGGTGGGGCCAAGGGGGGCGTGGCCCTCGACCCGGCCCAGCTCTCGGCCCGGGAACTGGAGCGGGTGACCCGCCGGTTCGTCGACGCGATCCACGACCTCTTCGGCCCCGACGTCGACATCCCCGCCCCCGACATGGGCACCACGGCCGACATGATGGCCTGGATCATGAACCAGTACGGCAAGTACCACGGCTTCGCCCCGGCCTGCGTCACGGGCAAGCCCGTCGACTACCACGGCATCGCCGGCCGCGAGGAGGCCACCGGCCGCGGCGTGGGCATCCTCACGCTCAAGGTTCTCAGCCGCCTCGGCCGCCGGATTCCCGGCACGCGGGTGGCGATCCAGGGGTTCGGCAACGTGGGCACCCACACCGCGAAGTTCCTCCGCGACGCCGAATGCAAGGTGGTGGCGGTGTCCGACGCCGGCGGCGGCTACCACGACGCGGCGGGCTTCGACGTGCTCGAGCTCCTGCGGCACGCGCGGGCCCACGGCGGCCGCCTCGAGGGCTTCACCGGCGGCGACGCGATTACCAACGCCGAGCTGCTCGCCATCGACTGCGACGTCCTCATTCCCGCGGCCCTCGGCGGCGTGCTCACCGCGGCCAACGCCGCCTCGGTCAGGGCGCCGGTGGTGATCGAGGCCGCCAACGCGCCCGTCGAGCCCGAGGCCGACGCGGTCTTCGACGACCGCGGGATCGTGGTCCTGCCCGACATCCTCGCCAACGCCGGCGGCGTGACGGCGAGCTGGTTCGAGTGGGTGCAGAACCGCCAGCACTACCAGTGGGGCATCGACCGCGTGCGGCAGGAGCTCGACAAGATTCTCGGCTCGGCCTTCGAGCAGGTCTGGCAGCTCTCCACCTCGCGGAAGCTCAGCCTGCGGACGGCCGCCTACGTCGTCGGCGTCGGCCGCGTGGCCCGGGCCACCGTCCTCGGCGGCCTCGGCTGACGGCCGCAACGTCGAGCGACCGTCCGGCGGCCGCGGTCTCTCGTCACCGCGCGACCCGCACGGACGAGATCGATGAATGGCACAGTGCGACACCGAAATCGCCAACCACGGCACGGGCACTGGCGAATCTCGAGCAGTGTGAACGCCGCTCGGCTCAAGGCTGTGGCGTGACGGCGATCACCGTGATCTGACCCGCTTCGGGGCCGTAGCACCAGAAGACGCGATAGGCGCCCGGGGTGCGATTTTGGACGTCGGCCTCGAAGACCTTCTCTCGAGGATTGAAGGGGTGCGCAAGGGAGTGGTACTCGTGCGTGTTCAGGCCCGGGTGGCGGGGGTTCTCTGCGAGCAGTGACACGCATTCGTGCACTTGCTTGAAAAGGCCCTCATCTCGCGAACTCTTGCCGCGAGCCTTTTGTCACCGCATGCCGAGCGAAGTTTCAGCCCTCGACTGCAGGCGGGCGTATTCCGCGGACGCCTCCTCGGTCCAGCGAAGGGCGAACACGCATCAGCCCTGCAGCTTCTCGGCGAGCGCGGCGTCGGCCGCCAGGTCAACTGCGGGGCAATGGCGGGCCGCGGCACGGCCGTGCCGGCAAGCGCAGCACGGATGCGGTCGGCGAGATCCGTCTTTCCGCCGCCGGTGCCGACCGCAAGCCTGCCGGCGAATGCCTGGAGCTCGCGCTCGCTCCGGTACCAGCGGGAAAACTCGGCGGCGGTCGCCGCAACCCGCCTTATGCCGGCAATAAGGCTGCCGCCAGGAAGGAGCGAGTACCGGATTCCGATGAGCGACAGTCCGCGAGCGGATGGATGAGGCTGCCCGCCGGGAGAACATTCGCCGGCTGTTCCTCGCGGCGTTCCTTGCGGCGCGCCGGAGTCGAATGAGAGTCGTTTCCGGGGCCAGCGTCGGCCCACCGCGGCCGCAGGAATGCCGCGGCTGCCCCATGGCTCGCGTTCTCCCTCCGCAGGAACCACTCCGTGTCCCTCCATCGCCTCCTCCTGCTCGGTGTTCTCTCGCTCGCCATCTCCTCGTCCGCCGGCGAGTCGTATGCCCAGGGCGGCCTGCTCGCCCGCCTCAACAATTCGCTCGTGCCGACGGCCCTGGGCATGGCCGCCGGCCTGCGGTGACCGACCAGGGCGGCCCGTCCCCCGCGGCTCCCGGTCGCGGGGGACGGCTGCCGGCCAGTGCGCAGTTCATGGCCCAGCGTTCCCAACTTCCTATGGAAACCGGTACACAATCCGGGAGTGGGTCAGCGTGACGACGCCCGGCCGCGAAACTGCTCGCCGGAGCCCGGCTCTTCGACATGGTGCGGCACCGCATGATCGCGGGCATCCGTTCCCGGCATGCCGACTGGGGAGCCGCCGAAGTCGAGGCCGAGTTCCAGCGGCAACTCGAGGTTCTCCGCCGACTCGACGACAAGGATGCCTAAACGCCCTGCGGCAGCGTATGTCCAGCGAGCAGGCCGTCGCCCGACTGATCCCCGTCGCTCGAGCGTGACGCAGTTCCCTCCATAGCTCGTCGGCGCGTTCGCCAGCAACTTCGACGGCGTGCGCACCTATTCCGCCTCGGCGGCGGGTCGCGGCAGGCCTGCGGCGTCGAGGACGACGGCGTGGGTCTCGAGCTCGACCCCCGTGCCCTTGGCGAACGTGAGCTTCGCCACCCAGCCGGTCCACTCCGGCGGATCGACGGGGTAGTAGTCGAAGACGAAGTTGCCCAGGCTGTAGACGATCGGCGCCCCCCGGTGGACGTCCACCGTCTGCGTGACGTGCGGATGGCCGCCGATCACGGCCGCGGCACCCGCGTCGATCATCTTCCGCGCCAGTGCACGGTCGGCCGCCCGCGGCTCGGCGACGAGCTCCGGCCCCCAGTGCACCAGCGGCACCACGAAGTCGGCCCGCTCCCGGGCAGCCGCGATGTCGGCGAGGATCGCCGCCTCTTCCAGCGGGGCGACGCCCGGCGTCGCCGCTGCCGCCGCCGACTTCGCCGCCTGGAACCCGTTGGCCGCGAGCAGGGCGATCCTGATGCCGTGCTTCTCCAGGACGAGCGGCCGGCGGGCCGCCGCCAGGTCGGCACCGCCACCCACCTGCGGGATCCCTTCGGCGGCGAGGATCCGCAGGCACTCCAGGAGCCCGTCGGGACCGAAATCGAGGGCGTGGTTGTTGGCCACGGAGACGGCGGAGAAATACCGCTTCAGATGGACGGGCGAATCCGTCGCGGCACGGAACGAGTATTCCTTGAGCACCTGCCTGCCCCCCTTCCCCAGCACGCACTCCAGGTTGCCCACGGTGAAGTCGGCGTCGAGCAGGAGCTCCGCGGAGGCCGCGAACGGATCGCGGCCGGAGGCGATCGCATGCCCGGGCCCGTTGTCGAGCATGACGTCGCCCACGAACACGACGGCGACGCTCCCCGGCGGCGACTCCCGACGCGTCACCTCCTCATCCTTCGCCCACGCGGAGCCCACGCCAACCAGCGCCACGGCGACCACGAGCACCGTCGCGCACCGCCAGCCGGAGTTCACCAGCCCCCTGCCTCGACCAACCGACCACGAGGGGTTGCCCGTGCCGTCGAGCCGGCGTAGCTGGCAAGCGGAGCCGGGACGGCGAAGCGCCGGCAGCTCCGAGTGAGCGAAGGGCAGGATGCCCGGAGCGAACGTCCGGGCGAGACGGCACGGGCAACCCCGGCGCACCCCACCGAACGTCCGGGCGAGACGGCACGGGCAACCCCGGCCCACCCCACCGAACGTCCGGGCGAGACGGCACGGACAACCCCGGCGCACCCCACCGAACGTCCGGGCGAGACGGCGCGGGCAACTCCGGCCCACCGGAGCACCGCCTCGTCCGCCCATCGCGCCGTGTGCCATCAATGGGCTCCGCCGCCCCGCCGATACCAATCGCCCCGCAGCCAGTCGGCGAGGATCCCGATCTGCTCACGCGGCATGGTCTTCTCGAAGGCCGGCATCCGGTCGTTCGACTCGCCGTAGAACCGCTCGTGCGTCGGGTCGGCGATGATCCCCACGAGCCACTCCCGCGAGCCCCAGCCCGTGAGGTCGGGCGCCGTTCCCAGGTCGGTGCCGTTGTCGCCGAACCGGTGGCAGCCGCCGCAGCGGTCGCCGTCGGCGATCAGGGTCCGGCCCCGCGCCAGCTGCGCGGGCGTGGCCGCGGCGTCGGGCAGGCCAGCCTCGGCGGCGAGGGCCACGGCGACCGCCTCGATGTCCTCGGGCGGCCACTGCTCGCGGTCGGTCATCTCGTCGCGGACGTAGGCCACCATGTCGCCGTCCTTGTGCGCCGTGTTGCCGAAATACTCGGGGCTCGCCACCCGCTGTGGGTCGAGGAGCCCGCGGACCCAGGCGGCGGTGCCGAAGCCGTGGAGGTTGGCGGCCGAGGTGGCGGCGAACCTCGCGGGAGCGTCGGGGGCCGCCGGATCGACGTGGGCGTGGCAGCTCGCGCAGTCCTTGCCCTCGAGCAGGCCGAAGAGCCGCGGGCCGCGGGACAGCGGATCGCGGCGGACGAGGTCGAGCATGCCGGTCGGCGGGATCCGCTCGGGCCGGCCGGCGAGTTCCACGGCCCGGGCGGCGTCGAGCTTCGCCTGCCGCGACGCGGCCAGGAAGGCCCGCGAGTTCCGCCAGGCCTCGAGCTTGGCGAGCTTCCGCTTCATGGTCGCGATCCGCGCCGGATCGTCGCCGAGCGCCGCGGCGATCCTGGCCTCGTCGCCACCGGTCTCTGCGTGGAGCTTCTCGGCGTCGGCGAGCGCCGCCTTGTCGATCCACAGCGAGCAGTAGTCCTCGTCGAGGGCCAGCGCCGTCAGCAGGCCGGCCCCCGCCACGATCCCCAGCGTGAAGGCCACGTTGAACCGGTGGCCGAGCCGCCAGTTGCCGATGATCGGCATCAGGAACATGACGCCCATGATCAGGCCCGGCACGACGATCGCCCCGAGGAACTCGCCCGTGGCCCCCCAGCCCTCGAAGACCTTGAGGAACTGGAACAGGAAGAGGAAGTACCACTCGGGCCGGGCGGCGGCGTAGGACTCGGAGGGGTCGGCCGGCGCGCCGAGCTCCGCCCCCACGTGCCCCCAGTCGACCGCGCCGCCGGCGAGCATCGTCCGCACCGCCGGCACGAGGATCACGCCCAGGACGACCGCCAGCACCGCCAGCATCGCCACGGCGTCCTTGAGCACCTGGTCGGGCCAGAACATGGCGTCGGGCCGGACCAGCGGCCGCTTGGCGTGCAGGCCGTGCTTGCGGAACAGGGCCAGGTGGACGACGAGGAAGAGGACGAGCGTCGCCGGCAGGAAGCCGGCGTGGATCGCGAAGAACCGTGTCAGCGTGTGGTGGCCGTACTCGGGGCCGCCGACGACGAGCTGCTGGAGCGACGGGCCGACGACGGGCACGATGCCGGCCAGGTTCGTGGCCACGATCGTGGCCCAGTAGCCCTTCTGGTCCCAGGGCAGGAGGTAGCCCGTGAGCGCCATGCCGAGCACGAGGAGCATGAGCACGAGACCCAGCCAGAAGTTCACCTCGCGGGGCGCCCGGTAGGCCCCGTCGATCACCACCTGGAGCAGGTGGAGCGCCAGGAGCACCACCATCGCCTGGGCCATGAAGTGGTGGATGCCGCGGAGCAGCCAGCCGCCGGTCATCTCGTGCTGGATGTACCAGACGCTCTCCCAGGCGGTCTGGGCGCTGGGGGCGTAGTTGGCCCAGAGGAAGAGGCCCGTGACCAGCTGCGTCATGAACGCGAAGACGAGCGTGCTGCCCCAGACGTACCGCCAGCGGGCGCCCCCCGGCACCCGCTCGTAGAGCGCCTCGTGGACGAGCCCGCGCCAGCCGGTGCGGTCGTCGAGAAAGTCGGCCAGCCGGCCGAGCGGGCCGCGGGGACCGGGCCGGCTTGAAGGCCGCGTCGTCATCGCTTGGCCACCTTGGCGGCGATGCCCGCCAGGAAGACCTGCCACTTCACGGCGACGGCGCCGTCCTTCCCGACCTCGCAGTCGAGGGCGTCCATCGGCCGCGGGCTCGGGCTGGGCTCCACGATGGCGCCCGAGAACGTGAACTCGCTGTTGTGGCACGGGCAGCGGAAGCAGGCGTTGCCCGAGGCCATCTCGACGGAGCAGCCCGCGTGCGGGCAGGTGGCGGAGAGCGCCTCCACGGCTTCACTCCCCGCCTCGCGCCGCAGCCAGACGGCGCCCACCGGCTCCGCGGCGTAGCCCGTCCAGGCGTCGGTGCGATCCATCACCACCGGAAACCGCCGGGGCACGCCGTCGGCGGGAATCGCCGAGAGGTCCGCCACGGGCACGAGCCGGGCCGCGGCCGAGCGGCGCCGCAGCGGGTCGAGGAAGGCCCACACGCCGGCGGCCACGGGCACGAGGGTCGCCAGGCCCCCGCACGTGACCGCCACCGCCTTCATGAGGAAGCCGCGGCGGCTCGCGGCGGCCGGTGCGGAAGCGTGCGGGTCGCGGCTCATGTCGTCGTCCTCTTCGCGTCGCCGGCGGGTGGGTGGAGACCGGGTCAGCCGGCGGCCGCGCGGCTCGCCAGCCAGGCCTCGTCGACGGCCGCGTCGACCTTCGCCTTGGCGTCGGCGAACGGGCCCGGGAGGATCGCCCCGGCCGCGGCCTTGTGGCCGCCGCCGCCGAACCGGGCGGCGAGCAGATTGCAGTCCACCGGGCCACGGCTGCGGAAGCTCGTCTTGATCCGGCCGTCGGGCTGCTCGATGAGGATCGCGGCGAGCTCCGTCCCCTTCACCGCCAGCGTGAGGTTGATGAGGTCCTCGGTGTCGGCGGGCAGGGCCTTCACCTCCTGGATGTCGCGCTGCAGCACCTGCGACGTGATCACCTTTCCGTCGCGGGTCGTCACCGCGCCGGCGAGCGTCCGGCCGACGAGATGGAGCCGGGCGAGCGAATCCTGCTCGAAGAGCTCCCGGTAGATCGCCGGGGGGCTGGCGCCGGCGTCGACGAGGCGGGCGGCGACGCGGAAGGTCTCGCCGGAGGCCGAGGGGAACCGGAAGCCGCCGGTGTCGGTGGAGAGGCCGGCGTAGAGCGGGGTGGCGATCCGCTCGGTGAGCGGCACCTTCAGCCGCAGGCCGATCTCATAGACGATCCGCGCCGTGGCCTCGGCCGAGGTGTCCTTGAACCAGCGGTCGGAGAGATCGTCCTCGCTGACATGGTGGTCGACCACGAGCACCCGGTCGCGGAGCGACTTCACGACCTCCCCCATCGCCCCGAGCTGCGCCCAGGCGCTGGTGTCGAGCACGATCACGAGGTCGCGGTCGGCGAGGTCCGCCGGCTTCACCCCGTCGGCCAGCGACTCGATCCGCCCCTCGGGGTCGATCCATCGCAGGTTCGCCGGCGTGGCCTGGGCATTGACGATCCGCACGTCCTTGCCGTGCGCCTGGAGAATCCCGGCCATCCCCAGCTCGCTGCCCAGCGCGTCACAGTCTGGACGGACGTGGCTCGTGAGCACCGCGCGCTGGCAGCCGCGGAGCAGGTCGAGGAGGTGGGCCCAGTCGAGTCTCATCGATCCTCCATCGTGACCGCCGCCACGCCCGCGGCCGCCGCGACGTCCCGCGCCAGCTGCGCGGCGAGGTCGGAGACCGTGTCGAAGCGGCGAGTGTCGCGCAGCCGGTCGAGGAAGTCAACGTCGAGACGGGCGCCGTAGCAATCGCCCGAGAACCCGACGAGGTGCGCCTCGACCGTCACGGCCGTCTCCCCGAAGGAGACGTTGGGCCCGACGTGGACGGCCGCCGCGTGGCGGCGGGGCCCGGCCGCCGTGTGGAGCGTGGCCCGCGCCGCGTAGACGCCCTGCGCGGGCAGGAGCGTGGTCACGCCGCCGAGGTTCGCCGTCGGGAAGCCGATCGTGCCGCCGCGGCGGGCGCCGACCACCACGGTGCCGCTGACGCGGAACGGCGCGGTGAGCAGCAGGTTCGCCCCCCGGACGTCGCCGGCCGCGACGAGCCCGCGGACCCGCGAGCTCGAGACCGGCTCGCCGTCGGCCGCGACCGGCGGGACCACCTCGAGCACCACGCCGTCGCCGCGACAGAGCCGCTCCAGGAGGCGGAGGTCGCCCCCGCGTCCCGCCCCGAACCGGAAGTCGGGGCCTTCGACGACGGCCGCGGCCCGGAGCCGGGCCCGGAGCACGTCCCTGTAGAAGGATTCGGCGGACAGCCCGATGAGCCGGCGATCGACGGGCTGGACGAGCACGGCGTCGAGCCCGAGGTCCAGGAGCAGCGCGGCCCGGCGGTCGGGGGTCGTCAACGGCACCGGAGCGGTGGCGGGCCTCACGAGGCTCGCCGGGTGCGGATCGAACGTCATGGCCACCGCGGCGATGCCGAGCCGGTCGGCAGTCTGTCGCAGTCGCGCGGCCAGCGCGGCGTGCCCCCGGTGCACCCCGTCGAAATTGCCGACCGACACGGCGCACGCCACGGGGTCGTGCCGGCGGCCGCCGCTGGGGGTGAACGCGATCGGTTCGGGAAGGTCCGGCACGGGGGTTGGGTCGGAAGGATCGCCGTCGCGGGCCGCGCCCGCGGCGCGTCGACGACACGGAGTCTACCGTGCGGCAAGGTATCATGGCCGGCG
The DNA here is from genome assembly GCA_044339885.1 of Pirellulales bacterium. Taxonomy (GTDB): domain Bacteria; phylum Planctomycetota; class Planctomycetia; order Pirellulales; family UBA1268; genus QWPN01. The sequence goes on from JBIIUP010000017.1 coordinate 13,271, forward strand.
AAAAGCCCCCGGGAAACGAGCATGAGCGACGCGGTCGAGGACAAGCAGATCTTCCTGTCGGCGGAGTTCGCCAGCCGGGTGGGGGCGATCGACATCGGCTCGAATTCCGTCCGGCTGCTCGTCGCCGAGGCCCTTCGCGGCGGCGCCTACAGGATCCTCGACGAGGAACGGGAGCCCACGCGGCTGGGCCGCAGCGTGTCGTCGGAGGGCCGCCTCGACGACGAGTCGATGGAGCGGACCGTCGCCGCGCTGAAGACCTTCAAGCAGATCGCCGCCGGCTACCAGGTGACGACGCTCCGCACGATCGCCACCTGCGCCGTCCGCGAGTCCCGCAACGGCCCGGAGTTCTGCCGCCGCGTCCGGGAGGAGGTGGGGCTGGAGGTGGAGGTGATCTCCGGCGAGCGGGAGGCCCGGCTGGCCTTCGCCAGCGTCCAGCACGCCTTCGACCTCGCCGGGAAGAACGTGGTCGTGGCCGACATCGGCGGCGGCAGCACCGAGATCGTGTTCGCCACCGGCAACCTCATCGAGTCGATCTTCTCCACGCCCCTCGGGGCGGTCCGGCTCACCGAGCAGTTCGGGATCGGCGAGGGGACGGAGGGGGCCGACCTCGACCGCGGCCTCGGGCGACTCGAGGAGGAGGTCAACGCCTGCCTCAAGAAGCGGACGACGCGGCCGCTCTTCGCCCCGCACTTCCTCGTCGGCTGCGGGGGCACGTTCACCACGCTCGCCGACCTGATGATGGCGACCAAGCGCGAGGTCGACGTGCCCGTGGCCGGCTACCGCGTGTCGCAGGCCGAGCTGCGGCACCTCCTCGACCGGCTCGCGAAGCTGCCGCTCAAGGCCCGGCGGAGCATGCCAGGCATGACGCCCGACCGCGCCGACATCATCCTCGCCGGGCTGACCATCGTCGACGCGCTCATGAAGCGGTTCCGGGTGAACACCGTGGTGGTGCACACCCGCGGCGTCCGCGACGGGCTCGTGCGGGAGCTCATCGAGGAGTCGCCCGGGGCTGCGGCCGACGATCCCGCGCTCCGCGAGGCCGCCATCGAGCGGCTGGCGGCCGCCTGCTCCGGCGAGCTCGAGCACGGCCGCAAGGTGGCCCAGCTCGCTGGCCGGATCCACGACCAGCTCGCCGCGGCGATGCCGCTGGAGGCGGGCGACCGGCTGCTGCTGGAGTGCGCAGCGCGGCTGCAGGACGTCGGCTACGTCATCAACTACGACCAGCACCACAAGCACAGCTACCACCTCATCCGCAACGCGCGGCTGCCGGGGATTCGCCCCCACGATCTGGAGCTCATCGCGAACGTCGCCCGGTACCATCGCGGCGCGCACCCCAAGCGGAAGCACGAGAACATGGCGCGGCTGTCCGCGGACGAGCAGAAGCGGGTGCAGCGGCTGGCGGCGATCCTCCGCCTGGCCGGCGGCCTCGACCGGAGCCGGACCCAGCAGGTCCGCGACGTGGAGGTGAGGCTCGACGACGGCCGCGCCGTGATGGAGGTCGTGGCCGACCAGGATCCGCAGGTCGACATCTGGGGTGCCGAGCGACGGGCCGACCTCTTCGAGAAGATCTTCGGGCTGAAGCCCGAGGTCCGCTGGGCCGGCGTGCCGACAACGTAGCCCAGTCGCCCCACACCAGTCGTCACCCACACCAGTCGTCACCCACACCAGTCGTCACCCACACCCGTCGTCACCCACACCCGTCGTCACCCACACCCGTCGTCACCCACACCCGTCGTCACCCACACCCGTCGTCACCCACACCCGTCGCTTCGGTAGCCCGGTTGCCGTGCAACCGGGAATCCGGCCACCCCGACGCGCGACCAGCCCCCGCACGACCGGCGTTACCGGTTTTTCCTCGCCGGCCGCGGGACGGGCGAATCCGAACGCCCCGCACGGCCGATACCCCTTCGTAGCCGGACCGCCCGTGCGCGGCCTGCCGTGGAGCCCCCAGATGCCGTCGCCCTCGCCGCGCCCGCCCCGTGCCGCGGTCCTGCTCCTCGTCCTGGCGAGCCTCGTCGCGGCCCTGCCCTGCTCCGTCGCCGCCGCGGCTGGCGGCCGGCGGTTCAGCGGTCCGCGGTCGGCGGCGTCGCTGGGCACCCCGCAGCGGCAGGCTCCCTACGGTCCGGGCCGATCCCCGTACGTCACGGGCCACGGCGAGCGGCCGAAGTACTTCGTGCCGCCGACGATTCCGCGGACGCCGACGTGGCGGATGTACGGCCTTCCGCCGGGCACCGTCCCGGGCGACTGGCCCACCTACGCCCCCTTCGGATTCGGCGGCTACCGCTTCCCGGCCGTCGGGGCGCAGGCCTACCGCTGACGACGGCTCCCGCGCGAGCGCCCCGCCGCATGACCGGGACCGCGTCCGGGGCCTCCGGGCACGCTGCTACAGTGGAGCGGCGATGCCGGACCTTCTCCAGGTGACCGAGTCGGGCCTCTACTGTCCGCAGGGTGACTTTCACGTCGACCCCTGGCGGCGGGTGCCGCGCGCGATCATCACCCACGCCCACGCCGACCACGCGCGGGCCGGCTGCGAGCGGTATCTCTGCGCCTCCGAGGGCAAGCTCGTGCTGCGGGCGCGGATCGGCGCCGGGCCACCGATCGACGTTCTGCGGCGTGGAGAGTCGCTGCTCGTCAACGGCGTGAAGGTCTCGCTCCATCCGGCCGGGCACGTGCTCGGCTCGGCGCAGGTCCGCCTCGAGCACCGCGGCGTGACCTGGGTCGTCAGCGGCGACTACAAGCTCCAGGCCGACCCCACCTGCGCCGCGTTCGAGCCCGTCGCGTGCGACGTGTTCATCACCGAGTCGACGTTCGGCCTGCCGGTCTACCGCTGGCCCGACTCCGCCGCGGTCGCCGCGGAGATCAACGCCTGGTGGCGGGCCAACCGCGACGCCCGCCGCACGAGCGTGATCCTCGCCTACTCGCTCGGCAAGGCCCAGCGGATCGCAGCGATGGTCGATCCCACGATCGGACCGATCGTCGCCCACGGAGCCGTGATGCGGATGGTGGAGGCCTACCGGGCCAGCGGCGTCCGCCTGCCGCCGATCGACCGCGTGCCGCCGCGGGCCCGCCGCGTGGGCGACGGCCGGGGGCTCGTGATCGCGCCGCCGAGCGTCATGGGGGGCTCGTGGCTCAAGCTCTTCGGGGAGTCGGCCGTGGCGGCGGCGAGCGGCTGGATGCTCGTCCGCGGCGTGCGCCGACGCCGCGGGCTCGAGCGCGGCTTCGTGGTCAGCGACCACGCCGACTTCCCCGGCCTCGTGGCCGCGATCGACGCCTCGGGGGCACGCCGCGTGCTCGTCACGCACGGCTTCGCCGACGTTCTGGCGCGGCTGCTCCGCGACCGCGGCCTCGACGCGGGCGTTCTGCCGACGCGGTTCGTCGGCGAGGCGGCCCCCGACGCGCCGGCCGACGAGGAGGACGTCGAGGCCGAGGAGGTCGTCTGACCGTGCGGGCCTTCACCGACCTCTACTGGCGGCTCGACGCCACGACCGGCACGCTCGAGAAGGTCGCCGCGCTCCGCGAATACTTCGCGGCGGCCCCCCACGACGACGCCGCCTGCGCGCTGGCCGTCCTCCGCGGCGACCGGCAACTGCGGGCCGTCTCGACGGTGCAGCTGCGGGCGTGGGCGGCGGAGGCGGCCGCCCTGCCCGCCTGGCTCGTCGAGGAGTGCTACGCGCACGTCGGCGACCTCGCCGAGACACTCGCGCTGCTCCTGCCCGAGCCGGAAGCCGCCGATCCCGCCGTCGATCCGGCGGCCGACTCCGGTGCGGGGCTCGCCGCCGTCTTCCGCGAGACCGTCCACGGGCTCCGCGACGCCCCGGAGGATCGCAAGCGCGAGGTCGTGACGGCCGCCTGGCGGCGGCTCGCGCCGCGGGAGCGGATCGTGTGGCACAAGCTGCTCACGGGCGGACTCCGCGTGGGCGTGTCGCGGACGCTCGTGGCCCGCGCGCTCGCCGAGGTGGCGGGCGTGGACCAGGCCGCGATGGCCCACCGACTGATGGGCGACGCCGCGACCGACGCCGCCGGGTTCGCGCGGCTGCTCGCCCCGGAGCCCGCTGCCGGCGACGACCGCCGGCCGTATCCGTTCTTCCTCGCCTCGGCGCTCGACCGCACCGTCCCGGAGCAGGTGGCCGAGGATCTCGGTCCCGCCGCCGACTGGCAGGCCGAATGGAAGTGGGACGGCATGCGGGCACAGGTGGTCCGCCGCGGCACCGACGTGACGATCTGGAGCCGCGGTGAGGAACTCGTCGGCGAGGCGTTCCCGGAGATCGCGTCGGCGTGCCTCGCGCTGCCGGCCGGCACCGCGCTCGACGGCGAGATCCTCGCCGTCCGTGACGGTCGGCTGCTCGGGTTCACGGCGCTTTCCAAGCGGGCGAACCGCCGGCGGATCACGCGGCAGCTGCTGGCCGAGATTCCCTGCGCGTTCGTGGCCTACGACCTGCTCGAGGCGGACGGCACCGATCTGCGGCCGCGGCCGCTCGCCGATCGCCGGGCTGGGCTCGAGCGGCTCGTGCCGCTGTCGTTCGCAGCCGCGATCGGCGGCGCCGCCTCGGGCCCCGGGCCCTTCCTGTCGCCGCTCGTCGCCGGCGACTCGTGGGCGGCCCGCGCCGCATTCCGCGCCGAGTCGCGGGACCGCGGCGTCGAGGGTCTCATGCTCAAGCGGCTGGCGAGCGCCTACGGCACCGGCCGCACGCGGGGCGACTGGTGGAAGTGGAAGGTCGAGCCGCTCGAGATCGACGTCGTCCTGCTCTACGCCCAGGCTGGCCACGGCCGTCGGGCCGGCCTCCACAGCGACTACACGCTCGGCGTCTGGCACGAGGGCAAGCTCGTCACGGTGGCCAAGGCCTACTCGGGGCTCACCGACGCCGAGATCGTGGAGATCGACCGCATCGTGCGGGCGACGACGGTCGAGAAGCACGGGCCGGTGCGGATCTGCACGCCCACGCTCGTGTTCCAGATGGCCTTCGAGGGCGTGAGCGACTCCACGCGGCACAAGTCGGGCGTGGCCGTGCGGTTCCCGCGGCTCGTCCGCTGGCGCCGCGACAAGCAGCCGGCCGACGCCGGCACGCTCGCCGACCTCCGGGCGCTCATCGCCACCGACGGCTGATCTGCCCCTGCCGGCCGGCCCGGCCGCGCCTGCCACGCGACCGGGATGTCCTGCCGTGGCCCCGGCGGTTCCCGCCTCAATCGCGGCCCTCGACGGAGAGCCGCAGGTCGTCGAGCGCCAGCGTTCCCGTGGCGCCGTTGAGCCCCACCTGGACGATGGCCTCGGTCGCCTCCGGCGGCACCTCCAGCCGACCTTCGACGTCGGCCCATGTCGGCACCTCCGCGCTCCACGGTCCGAGCAGCCGCGATCCGAGGTAGGCGCGTCGCGCGTCGAAGAAGTGCAGCATCAGGCCGGCCGCCTCCTGCGGGCGCGTGCCGGGCCCCGGGCCCGCGAGTCGCATCCGGAGTGACACGCCGACCGCAGCGATCGACCGGCCGTCGATGGCCATGCCCTGGAGCATGTGCGCCGAGCGGCCGGGCTCCGCGTTGTCGAACTCGAGAAACCGTCGTCCCCCCGGTGCTTCACCGTCGACGACGCGGCTGCGACGCTGGTAATGCCAGCCGTCGGCCTTGCCCTGTTCGACGGTCGACTGCTCGAAACCGCCGTTCACGATTTCGGGCCGACGCGGGTCCGGCCGCACGCGGCGCTCCGTCTCGGCGGCTCCGGTCATCGGCACGAACAGCGTCGGCACGAGCGCCGTGTCCACCAGCCGGCCGTCGCGCTTCTCGAACAGGTGCAGAACCTGCTGATACTGCTCGCCGAGCGGCACGATCAGCCTGCCGCCCTCCGCGAGCTGATCGACGAGCGGCTGCGGCACTCGCTCCGGGGAGCAGGTGACGATGATCTTGTCGAACGGGGCATGCTCGGGCCAGCCGAGAGCGCCGTCGCCGATCCGGACCCGCACGCGGCCGTAGCCGAGCCGGCGAAGGGTGGCGGCGGCGGCCTCGCCGAGCGGTGCGACGATCTCCACCGTGAAGACCTCGGCCCCGAGCTCCGCGAGCACCGCCGCCTGATACCCGCTGCCCGTGCCGATTTCGAGGATCTTGTCCGTCGGTCGCGGATCGATCGCCTGGGTCATGGCGGCGACGACGAACGGTGGGGAAATGGTCTGTCGGTGGCCGATGTCGAGCGCCTGGTCGAAGTAGGCCGCGCGGAGGTGTTCCGGCTTCACGAACAGGTGCCGCGGAACCCGCCGCAGCGACTCGAGAACGCGCAGGTCGGTGATGCCCTCGCGGGCGAGGTGCTCGTCCACCATCTGCCGGCGGCTCTCGGCGTAGGGATCCGGCTCGCGGGCGACTGCGGCCGCACCCACGACCACCCCCGCCACGATCGTCGCGATCCGAATGACCCGCCGGCGCGGACCCATGCTGGGCTCCCAGGCGGGGACGACCACCGTCCCTGCCCGGCGCGGCGTCCCCAGGTGGCACTATACCGGCGACGCGGACCCGGCGTTTCCGGGCCGACCCGCCGGTTGATACGATACGGGTTCCGACCACCGAGGAACGAATCCGATGCCCGGCGTCATGCTTCCATCGCCCCGTCCCGTTTTGCTGGCGGCCGCGGCCCTGCTCGCCACCGCCGCCGCGGCGGCGGATCCGTCGCCACGACAGGGTGACGAGGCCCAGATTCGAGCCGCCGCCCAGGCCTACCTCGACGCGCTCGGGCGCGGCGACGGCGATTCGTGTGCGGCCCTGTGGACGCCCGACGGCGACATCGTGGACGACCTCGGGGCGGTGCTCCCCGGTCGTGGCACCGTGGCGACCGCTGTTCCCGTGCCAGCCGGTGCACCACGGCCCGAAGTGCGGATCAACGACACGAAGATCCGCTTCCTCACCGCCGACGTCGCGATCGAGGACGGCACGATCGAAATCGGCCCGGCCGGCGCCGTGCTCACCGGACGGTTCAGCGCAACCTGGTTGCGGCACGACGGCACGTGGAAGCTCGCGGCGCTCCGCGAGGCTCGGGCGGCCGAGCCTTCCGGCCCGGCGCGCCTCGAGCAGCTCGCCTGGATGGTCGGCGACTGGGAGATCGAGCGAAAGGCTCCGGCTGCGGACGCGCCGCCGGTGGTGGATGCAACCGCACGTCCCACGCTGCGACTGGCCGTGAAGTGGAACGACACGAAGACGTTCCTGGAGCGGGATCTGAACATCGGCCCGGCGGCCGAAGCGAGCGGCCCCGCCATCACGATCTCGCAGCGCATCGGCTGGGAGCCGCTGAGCCGATCGATCCGGTCGTGGGCGTTCGGCTCCGACGGCAGCCACGCCGAGGGCACCTGGCACCGGGACGGCGGCTCGTGGATCGCCCACGTGACCACGGTCCGGCCCGACGGCAGCCAGGTCGGTGCGATCAACATCTACACCTACGACGGCAAGGACCGGTGCGTCTGGCGGTCGATTCCCACCCACGTGGGCGTTGACCACGCACAGCCGATGTCCGCCACGCTCGTGCGGAAACCGGGGAGCGATTCACGATGAGGATTTCATCCACCACGGGCGTATTCCTGGCCGCTCTGGCCGTGGCCTCGTGCGCCGGTCGCGGCCAGATGCTCGCGGCCGACCCGGCCTCCGAGGTGCCGGCCGCCGCTCCGGCCGGCGACAACGCCGCGGAGGATCTCGTCCGCAAGGCGGAGATCATGAACAGCGCCCGCTGGCGCCGGGCGATCTTCGAGCTCGGCGAGTGGCTCTCGTCGCAGCAGATCTACACGTCCGATCAGGTTCACGCCATCAAGGCTGACTTCAACCGCCGGGTCGCCCGCATGTCGTCCTACGAACTGGAGTATCTCCTCGATGATCTCGACGCGAAGTTCAAGGTGATGGACACGCCCGAGGCCAAGGACGCCCGAGCTTGGGTCGGCCAGTACCTGGCCGCGATGTCGGATCAGAAGCGCGCCCAAACGCTCAAGGACGTGCCCGACGTCGTCAAGATGAGCGCCGGCCAGCTCGAGCAGGAGATCGGCAAGATCGAGGCCGAGCGGAGCCGGCTCCAGCAGCGGCAGTCCGCCTTCGACCAGAGCCGTGCGCAGCGGGTGCAGTTTGCCGAGGATTCGCGGCAGGCGACGGCCGCCGCGTCCGCCGCGGCGATGGCGCAGGCTCGGGCCTCGTACTCACCCTACCGCAGCCAGGGATCCGGCGAGACGCCCTTCGCCAACGTGCGCACGGGGGCCGACATGGAGTTCATGGGCTGGGGCTTCGGGTTCTTCTGACCCGATCCGCGCGGTGGCTCATGACCGTCGCCGTGGATGGGAAGCCTCATTCCCGGCCGGCTCGCTCGGTCTTCCACCGGCACTCGTACACGTTGCCCGGCTCGGGCTTGATCAACGACCAGCCGATCAGGGTGCCGAAGGGGTGGTCGATCGTGTACCGGGGCGACATCGGCTCGGCCGCCTCGGGATCGCCCTCCGGATACCGCAGCAGTTCGTAGCGGCCGTAGGGATGCGCCTGGGGAAAGAGAATCCAGATCGTGACCAGGTCGGCCGGGTAGCGCAGATCGAAGGAGATGCGGCCGCGGGCGAAGAAGTCCGCAGCGAACGACGTGGTCAGCTCCAGCGGGACGATCTCGCCCGCGGGAACACCGGGCAAGTCGCAGTGCAGTTCGAGGTGGGGAGCCGCTCCGGCAGCCGCCACCCGCGTGACCGAGAGGGGGGGCTGCGACGGCGGCTGCCGGAAGTCGACGTCGTCGGCCGGGAGCAGCGACCGGAACACGAGGTGGCGGTCGGCCGCCGACGTGTCGTTGAACCGCAGCAGCAGCCGGTCGCGAATCCTGACGGGGTCCTGCGGTCGGCCCAGGGCCCGCCGCAGATCGACGATCCGGGTGAAGGCGAGAATGTCGACGCCCTTGAAGTCGGTCGTCACCGCCGACGCGGTGGCCGCGGTGACCGGCACGCGGTTCCACGACGTCGAAGGGTCGCCGTCGACGAGGTCGAGCACGAGCCTGATCTCCGGGTCGCCCTTGGCGATCGAGTCGATGACCCCGGCGAGCAGTTCGGCGTGCCGATGGATCGCGGCGAGTCGCAGTGGCAGCCAGACGAACAGCAGCGTCGCCAGGACGGCGTAGATCCAGGTCGGCCAGTCGCGGGGGTCGACGAGCGAGCTCCAGACGCGCCTCCGGCCGCCGCGCCGCAGCTCCGCGGCGACGGCGGCGGTCGGGCAGGTGCCGCCGGCGCGGGACGTGCCCCGCGGCGCGGCAGGCCCGCCCGGCGAAGCTTCGTCCCCGGGCGGGCCTGCTGCCGGCGCGAGGCCGGCGAGCGCGTGGCGGCCGGGCAGCGGATCCCAGGCCGGCCCCGTGTACACCGGAACGTCGCTGCGGTCGGCGATGTGCCGGTGGGTGGCGCGGGTGACCTCGAAGCCGTGCCGCACGAGGGCCGCGATCTCCAGGTCGCTGAACCGGTCGAGGTCGGTCCGCAGCGACGAGATGACCCGCTGGATCGCCGGGTGCAGCGCGTGCGGATCCTCCGCCGGATCCACCACCCGCGTGATCGGGGCGAAGAAGAACCCGTTCTGGTCTCCGAAGTTCTCCCGCTCCAGTTGCCAGACGCGGTCCCAGAGGATGTCGGTGGCCCGGATCGACTGCGCGACGAAGCCGATCGTCGACCGTCCCAGGATCCGGAACGGCTTGCCCGCGTCGCTCACCAGGATCCGCTCGTGATCCACGTCGTGGAGGCGGTGGATCCAGTTGAAGGCCCGGGTGCCGAGGTTGTCGTAGACGCCGCCGTCGGTGAACGACTCCCCGGGAAACTCCCCGTCGTTCACGCCCAGGTCGTCGGCCGAGACGCGGACCGGCGGAAAGAATCCGGGAAAAGCCGACGAGGCCCCCACCGCCTTGGCGACGCTCATCGTCGTGCCGGGGATGTGCTGGAAGGGATCCTGGTCGTCGAGGCCGTGGCCGCGGCGGAGGACGTGGAGCCCCAGCCGGTTGAAGGTGGCCAACGTGCCGTCGCTGACGTTCGTCGAGAGGATGTGGAGGTTGGGCCGCTCGGGCAGCTCGAACAGCCGCCGGTCGCCGTAGAGGAAGCGGCGGTAATACGACTCCAGCATCGCATTGGGGGAGAGCGAATCCGTGTCGCTGCCCACGAGCTTGCCCGCCAGCCGGATCGGGAAGGTGAGCGGCAGCCGGCGGACGATGTGGTTGCGGAGGTCGAACTGGACGAAGCGGACGATCTCGGCGGCCGCCTCGGCGAAGGCCGCGTCGTCGCCGGTGTAGCGGCTCCAGTTGAGGGCGAGATGGGCGGCCAGGATGCTGCCCCCCGACACGGCCGCGATGTCGCTCACGTGCTCAAGCGCGCCCGAGTCGCGCAGGTAGCGAATCACGCCCAGGTGGTAGAGCGTGGCCCGGAAGCCGCCCCCGGAGAGCGCCAGCCCGGTGTTCGCCATGAATCGCATGGGGCTCCATCCCGCCAGGAAGTGCCCGTTCGGGAGGGCGACGCCGGGCCGTCGGCGAGGATACCGTCGACCGTGCCCGGCTCGTCAGCCCAGATCCGCGGAGGTCGGCCGGATTCCCGCGGGCGAGTCCCGGCACACCGCCGGCGCGGCGAGTCGACAGCGGT
>JBIIUP010000153.1:0-7492 GCA_044339885.1 Pirellulales bacterium
TGGCGAGGTCGTAGTTGGGGCCGCCGGGCCGCTGGGCGACCACGACCTTCAGCCCGCTGTCCCGCAGGTTCTGCGCCTGGGCGTGGCCCTGCGAGCCGTAGCCGATGATGGCGATGGTCTTGTTCTTGAGCACGCCCAGGTCGGCGTCGGCGTCGTAGTAGATCGTGGCAGGCAAGGCTTCACTCCGGGGGGTGGGGGGATGCGGTCGGGTGGCGGGATTCAGGCGAGGGCGTCGCGCACGTCGCTGGTCCCGCCGGGCCGGTGGTCGTCGGCGGCCTCGGTCATCTCGCGGGTCGGCGGGCTGCCGCGGACCATGGCGATCCGGCCCGTCCGCACGAGTTCGAGGATGCCGTGGGGCCGCATGAGGTCGATGAAGCCCTCGAGCTTCCGTTCGGTGCCGGAGATCTCGACGATCACGTTGTCCGCGGCGACGTCGACGATCCGCCCGCGGAACACCTCGGCGAGCTCCTTGATCTCGGACCGCGCGGGGCCCGCGGGGGCCGCGACCTTGATGAGCATCAGGTCGCGCTCCACGTAGTTCCGCGAGCTGATGTCGTCGACGCGGACGACGGTCACGATCTTCTCGAGCTGCCGGCGGACCTGGTGGAGGACGCGGTCGTCGCCGCGGAGCACGAAGGTCATCCGGGAGAACCGCGAGTCCTCGGTCTCGCCCACCGCGAGGCTGTCGATGTTGTAGCCGCGGCTGGCCAGCATCCCGGCCACGTGGGCCAGCACGCCGGGGACGTTCTGAACCGTGGCCGAAAGGACGTGTCGCATGGGATCGCCGAGGGTGTGCCGAAACCGGCCGACCCGGCAAAAAAAGCTGCCGCGGGCGGGGGAGGCGAGTCTAGTTCGGCCAAACGGGCCGATTCAAGCCGGTCTCCAGCCACGGCGGCGGCGGCTCCCGGCGGCCCCGGCTCCGCGTTGACAGCCGCTGAAAAAAGCCGATAGTGTGTGGGGTTCCCACCGCTCCATCACCCTCCACCACCCCCACGAAGAACCACGCGTGTCGAACGTCCTGGCCCAGGAACTGATCGAAGCGGGTGTCCACTACGGCCATCGTGCCAGTCGTTGGAACCCGAAGATGCGGCCCTACATCCACGGCCGCCGCAACCTCATCCACATCATCGACGTCCGTGAGACGATCCGGGGCCTGCTGCGGGCCCGGAAGTACCTCAAGCAGGTCGCCGCGAACGGCAGTCTCGTGCTCTTCGTCGGCACCAAGCGGCAGGGAGCCGACGCCATCGCCCGCGAGGCGGCCCGCTGCGGCATGCCCTACGTCAACGAGCGGTGGCTCGGCGGCACGCTGACCAACTTCCGCACCATCCGCAATCGCCTGGCCCGGCTGGAGGAACTCGAGGCGCTGCTGCCGTCGGAGGCCTTCGGCGAGTACTCCAAGAAGATGCAGTCGTCGCTGCGGCGGGAGCACCGCAAGATGCTCCGCAATCTCGGCGGCATCCGGCTCCTGTCGCGGCTGCCCGAGTGCCTCGTCGTGTTCGATCCGAAGAAGGAGAAGAACGCGATCAACGAGGCCCGCAAGATGGGCATCACGACGGTGGCCCTCATCGACACCGACTGCGATCCGGACCTCGTCGACCTGCCGATTCCCGGCAACGACGACTCGATCCGCTCGATCGAGCTGGTGGCGGCGCGGCTGGCCGACGCGATCGCCGAGGGGCGGGCCCAGACCGCGACGGAGACGCAGGTCGCCGCTGAGGGGGCCGACGCTGGCGGGGCGGCCAAGCCGAAGCCCAAGCCGCGGCCGATGGTGGCCAAGCGTTCCGTCCCGAAGCCTGCGACCTGACGTCGGGCCGCGGGGCTGAGTCGCGGGAGCGGGCCGGGCCCTCGGGCCGGTCCGTCGCGAATCGTTTTCATTCGAAGGGAGAGCAGTCCATGGCAGAGATCACCGCGGCGGCAGTGATGGCGCTTCGCGAGAAGACGGGCCTGCCGATGATGGAGTGCAAGAAGGCGCTCCAGGAGTGCGGCGGCGACACCGAGCAGGCGGTCGATTGGCTGCGGAAGCAGGGCATCAAGACCCAGTCGATGCGGGCCGACCGCGAGACCTCCTGCGGCCGCCTGGCGGTCTACACCGACCCGGCGAAGGGCGTGGGGGCGATCATCGAGTTCAAGTGCGAGAGCCCGCCGGTGGCCGGCAGCCCCGACTTCAAGGACTTCTGCACCGAGATCGCCAAGACGCTGGCCCTCGGGCCGGGCGCGGCGACGTCGGCCGATCTGCTCGCCCAGAAGAGCCAGTCCCATCCGGACCGGACGCTCGCTGACATGAAGGACGACCTCTTCAACCGCATGCGCGAGGTGTTCGAGCTGAGCCGCATCAAGCGGATCGACGCCCCCTGCGGCGGCTATGCCCACCACGACGGTTCGAAGGCGGCGATCGTCGAGATCGCGGGCAACACGTCGGCCGCGAACGCCGCGGAGGTCGCCAAGGACATCGCGATGCACGTCGTGGCCCTCGCCCCGCAGGCGATCCGCAAGGAGGACCTCGATCCGGCCGTCGTGGAGAAGGAGCGGGGGATCCTCACCGAGGCCGCTCGGAAGGAAGGCAAGCCCGAGAACATCATCGCCAAGATGATCGAAGGGCGGCTGCGGAACTTCTTCAGCCAGTGCGTGCTCCTCGAGCAGCCGTTCGTGAAGGACGACAAGCAGACGGTGGGCCAGCTGGCGAAGTCGGCCGGCCTGGAGATCAAGTCGGTCGAGAACTGGAAGCTCGGCGGCTGATTCCGGTGGCCGCGGGCACGGGCAGCCGGTCGCACGGCGACCGGTCTACCGAATTCGGATCGCGGCTGCCCGACTGGTCGCCGGCTGCCGTTCCCGGCTGCCGAACTGTTCGCCCGGTCGCCGGCTCGGTAGCCCGGTCGCTGGCTCGGTAGCCCGGTTGCCGTGCTGGTAGCCCGGTTGCCGTGCAACCGGGAATCCGGTCCTGCGTCACTCAGCTCCCCGATCCGGTCGCACGGCGACCGGTCTACCGAAGGCTGCCGAGCTGTTCGCCCGGTCGCTGGCTCGGTAGCCCGGTTGCCGAGCTGGTAGCCCGGTTGCCGTGCAACCGGGAATCCGGTCCTGCGTCAAACAGCCGCCCGATCCGGTCGCACGGCGACCGGTCTACCGAAGGCTGCCGAGCTGTTCGCCCGGTCGCTGGCTCGGTAGCCCGGTTGCCGTGCAACCGGGAATCCGGTCCAGCCTCCGCCAGCGCGCCCCCGATCTGGTAGATTCCCGCGTCATGGAAGGCCGACGCTACACGCGGGTGCTCCTCAAACTCTCCGGGGAAAGCTTCGCGCGGCCCGGCGAGCGCGGCATCTCGATGGACGAGGTGGTGCACATCGCCCGGCAGACGGTGCAGGCCGTGTCGCGGGGGACCGAACTGGCCGTCGTCATCGGCGGCGGCAACATCCTCCGCGGCGGCTCGTTCAAGACCGGCAACGCCGCGATCCAGGAGGCCACGGCCCACTCGATGGGCATGCTCGCCACGGTCATCAACGGGCTGGCGCTGCAGGACGCGCTGGAGAGCCTGGGAGCCCAGACGCGGCTCATGACGGCCATCCGCATGGACGGCGTGGCCGAGCCCTACATCCGCCGCCGCGCCCGTCGGCACCTGGAGAAGGGGCGGATCGTGATCCTGGCCGCCGGCACGGGCAGCCCGTACGTCACCACCGACACGGCGGCCGCCCAGCGGGCGCTCGAGCTGGGGGCGGACATCCTCATGAAGGCGACACGGGTCGACGGCGTCTATTCCGACGACCCGGAGAAGAACCCCCATGCGATGCTCTACCGCGAACTGACCTACCAGCAGGTCCGGGAGCAGAACCTGCGGGTGATGGACGCGACGGCCATCTCGCAGTGCATGGAGCACGGCATGCCGATTCTCGTATTCAACTACCGCAAGGATGGGAACATCGAGCGGGCCGTCGCGGGCGACCGGCTCGGCACGATCGTCGGCTCGCGCCGAACGTCGGACGAGGCGTCGGTGGCATCCTGACCGGAGACGAGCGATGGTCCGCGGGGCTGCGATCACGGCGGCATCGGGGGCTTGTGACGGCGCCCACGGGCGCCGTCGCCGCGGGGTGACCCTGATCGAATTGCTCGTCGTCGTCGCCGTCGTGGGGCTCCTCGTCGGCCTGCTCATCCCGGCCGTGCAGGCCGTGCGCGAAGCGGCCCGGCGCATGGCCTGCGGCGACCATCTCCGACAGATGGGCCTGGCGGTGACGGCCCACGAGACGGCCCGCCGGACGTTTCCCACCGGCCGCACTGGCCGGGGAACGGTGGGTGTCTCCTGGGCCTTCACGATCCTTCCCTACCTCGAGGAAGAGGGGATCTTCCAGTCCTACGTCACCGGGTTGCCCGCCTACGACGACCGCAACGCGCGGGCGATGCGGACCGCCGTCGCCACCTTGTTCTGTCCCTCCCATCGACCGCCGACGAGTGACCGCGACTTCGACAACGACGGCAACCCACCCGTGGTCAGAGGAGCCGCCGCCGCCGGTGACTTCGCGGCCGTCGCCGGCACGCCGCTGACCTACGGCAGCGACGGCGGTGGAATCGACCCACGGCGGGCCGGGCCGATCCACACCTTTTCCCGGGTACGGGCCGCCCAGGTGACCGACGGGCTGGGCCGCACCTGCGCCGTGGGTGAGAAGCACATCCCGCCCGTCGATCCGGCATGGCCGTCGGAAATCGTTCACCGCGCCCAGGGCGACACCGCGATCTTCGCCGCCGACACGCCGACGACGCTTTTTCGTGCGCCCACCCGAGGCCTCTGTGGCTCGATCAGCGACCCTTGGGATGACACGTTCGGGAGCCGCCACCCCGGGCTCACCGGGTTCGTCTTTCTCGACGGTCATGTCGAGTCGCTGGCGAACGACATCTCCCCGGAAGTCCTCCGGCGGTGCTGTGCGATCGGCGATGGCGGTGAATCCGCGGCGGGTTCACCTGCGGCCGGGGACGACGGCAGCTGAGCCTGCGGCCCGCCCGTCGGCTTGCCCATCTCCCCGGCCACCTGCCAGAATCCCCGTCGCCACGGGTGATCCCGCCGTGAGAATCGCCCGCATCGAGGAGCCCGCCATGCCCGCCGACGACATCCTTCTGGACGCCGAGGAACGCATGGAGAAGGCCGTCGATGTGTTCCGCCACGCGCTGCAGGGCATCCGCACGGGCCGGGCCAATCCGGGCCTCGTCGACTCGCTCCGGGTCGAGGTCTACGGCTCTCCCACGCCGATCAAGGCGCTGGCGAGCGTCGGGGCGCCCGAGCCCAACCAGATCGTCGTCAGGCCGTTCGACCCTGGCACGATCAAGGACATCGAGAAGGCGATCCAGGCCAGCGGCCTGGGGTTGAACCCGCAGAGCGATGGCCGCCTCATCCGGATCACGATCCCGGCCCTGTCGACCGACGTGCGCCGGAAGATGACCGCTCGCATTAAGGAGCTCGCCGAGGAGGCTCGCGTCGCGATCCGCAACGTCCGGCGCGACGCCAACAAGGCGGCCGACACGGAGAAGGGCGACGGCACCATGACCGAGGACGACGTGGAGTCGGCCAAGGAGGAGGTGCAGGAGCTCACGAAGACCTTCGAGGCGAAGGTCGGCGACCTGGCGACGACGAAAGAAGCCGAGGTCATGGAACAGTGAGCCCGGGGCGACTCCGGGTCACATCGGCGCCGGGGGAGGAATCCTTGGGACGCTCACTCCGTGCATGCCCGATCGGCCTTCTGGCGGCGTGCCTGATCCTGGCCCTGGCCGCCGCGCCGGCGGAGGCGAAGGAGGAAGTCCCCACGCTCCGCGTGGCGGCGGCCCCCCTGGAGTCGGCGCTCGACTGGAACGCCGGGGCGCCGCGGCCCGTCGGGGTGATGATCGACGTCTGGGAGGAACTGGCCGCGCGGCTCGGGCGGACTGGCGAGTTCGTGCGCGTGGCCAACTTCGCCCAGCTCCTGGGCACGTTGCCGGCCGGCACGGCGGACGTGGCGATCGGGCCCATCGCCATCACTGAGGAGCGGGAACGGGTGATCGACCTCACTCACCCGATCTTCCACTCCGGTCTGCGGATCGCCATCCGCGAGCGGAGGCACACCGGCTTCGGTGCCGCCCTGGAAACGCTCGTCTCCTGGCAGCTGCTGCAGCTCCTCGGCATCGTGATCGCCCTGGCGGTCCTCTCGGGCCATCTCCTCTGGTGGTTCGAGCGTCGCGTCAATGCGGACTCGTTTCCCGACCGCTATCCGCGCGGCGTCTGGGAGGCCGTCTGGTGGATCGCCTCCACGATCGTCACCGGGGGCTGTGACGACAAGCACGTCGACAGCGTGCTGGGACGGACACTGGCCTTCCTGTGGATGATCGGCGGCATCGTGCTGCTCGCCGCCTTCACCAGCGTGCTCACGGCGACCATGACCGCGGAGCGGGTCTCCGGGGCGATCCAGAGCCCGCGGGACCTCGCCGGCCGCGCGGTGGGGTGCCAGCAGGCCGCCGTGTCCGCCAAAGCCGTCCGGCAGCGGGGCGGCATACCGCAGGAATATCCGACGATCCACGACGCGCTGGAGGCCCTCACGCTGGGCATGGTGGAGGCGGTGGTCGCGGAGAACACGCAGCTCATGCACATCGTCAATCGACCGGAGATGTCGACCATCCGCCTCGTCGGGCCGATCTTCGAGTCGTTCGACTACGGGCTGGGGCTGCCGGCGGGCAGCCCGCTCCGCGAGCCGCTCAATGCCGCCATCCTCCGGATGCGCGAGGACGGCACCCTGGCGAGAATCCTCCGCGAGTGGCTCGGCACCCACGAGTGACGCCACTCAATTACGGCCCTCCCGGCCTGGACTCATCCCAAAATCGGCATCGTGACGTGACCATGCACGTGAAGCTGATCCGGAACTGGCGGTCTTGGTAGCGGAAGGTGAGCCGGGTGTGGTCGATGCCCATGAGGTGCATGATCGTGGCCTGCATGTCGTGCACGTGCACCGGGTCGGCGGTGATGTTCCAGGCGTAGTCGTCGGTCGACCCGTGAACGTGGCCCCGCTTCACGCCGCCGCCGGCGAGCCACCATGAGAAGGCCTTGCCGAAGTGGTCGCGGCCCGTGGGATTGATCGGATCACCCTGGCCGAAGGGCGTCCGTCCGAACTCGCCCCCCAGATCACCAGCGTGTCGTCGCGTCGGGCAGCAGGTCCCCGGCCAGTTGCTCGATCGAGAACCGATCGAACGGCATGTCGTCGTTGAGGGCCCTCACGACCCAGTCGCGCCAGATCCACTGCCAGGTGTCGCCGTCCTGCTGGAACCCGTTGGAATCGGCGTACCGGGCCGCGTCGCGGTCGTCGAGCCGCAGATCGGCCTCGCGCTTGTTGGCGTCCTGGCCGTGGCAGTAGAAGCAGTTCTCCGCCAGGATCGGGCGGATGTCGCGGTTGAAGTCGAGCGGGGCCGCGGCCGCGACGAGCGGGGCCGAAACTGCGGAAACGACGGCGGCTGCCAACCAAAGGGAGGGCGGGCTTTTCATCGACGGCGGTCT
>JBIIUP010000154.1:0-7466 GCA_044339885.1 Pirellulales bacterium
CCGAGAGCTTCGAGCGCATCGTCGACGACGGAAATGTCCGGGATCCAGCCGCCGCAGCAGGCATGGCCGATCGGCGGGGTGGCATCGAATCGAAACGGGGCGATCGACAGCGAGGCCGGGGCCTGGTCGGCGATCGCCAGCCGGGCGGTCGTTGCAGCCAGGGCGGGGAACGAAACCGCCGCGGCGGCCGAGGTCACGAAACGACGACGGTGAAACGGCATGGGCACTCGAGGGTCATGGAGGACGGACAGGAGGCATTCCGAAAACCGCCCGCTACCCCGGCATCATACTGGATCCCTCCCTGCGTGATGACCGAGGTCTCGTGAGAGAAGCTTCATGCCTGAATGCCTGAAGCCGCCCCCAGCTCGGCGCCAGCCGGTATCACAGCGATATCCGTGGGGCTTCCCGGCCTCCTGAAGTACGATTCAAGCCATTGACGACACGCACACGACACCGGCTGTGCGGCGGTGGTTCCAACGCCACGCCGATTACCGCGTTCATTTCCCGCCGCTGAGCGCCAGCTGGCTCAACCAGATCGTACGGTTCTTCGCCGAGATCACGACGCGGCGAATTCGCCGCAGCACATTCCACAGTGTCGCCCCCATCGTACAGGCGATCTGCGACTACCTCGACGAGCACAACAAGAAGCCGAAGCGGTTCGCGTGAACGGCCACGGCGGATACGATCCTTGAGCGTGTCGCGAATGTTTGCACACAACGTTCCAGCTCAGGACCCTAGGCTGCCTCGCGTTGGCTGCGATCGGCGGCTGCCGCCCGGAAGTCATCGATCGCCTCGACGATCGCGTCCAGGGCGTCACTCGCGCTGGTGTCGCCGCTGTCGAATGCGTCGGTCGCGGCCCTGATCGCAGCCAGTGTGAAGATGGCGAGTGCTGCGGGCGTATGGTGCTCGTGGTCCGTCATGACGTCCTCCTTGAGATTCCGGCAGCCGTCACATCCTGTACGGCCCGTGGGGAGGCTATCACGTCAATCGCGCTCCGTATTTCACCATACATGCGCAGCGAGACATGAGTAGAGCCAGTCCGTCGCACGCTCCCGTGCGGATGGTCGCGGCAAACCGGCAGATGGTCAGTCGTGCAGCGACGCTTACACTTGAGCTGGCGGGAGGGTATGTCGCTCTGCACGCAGTTGCCCGTCGGTTGTCAGCTCATCGGCCGTCGAGTGGGTTTGCCATGCATGGGGAACTCACCTCGCCGTATCCGCATCACTCATGGCTCGCGGAATGGATTGCCATTCATCCGCCGCAGGTGTTCGGTGTCCGTGAGCGTCGCCACGTTGCCCACCATCTGCTTTTGACGACGAGCGGCGACGCGGACGTCCGCTGGAGGACGGGCGGAGCCGAGATGGCATACCATTCCGCGTCCGGTAGCCTCGGGTTTTTTCCGTGCGACGATCGTGTGCACAGCGTGTCGATCACATCCGCGAATGGGTTCATAGCGTACGACGTGACCATTCCCGAGTGGCAGCTCCGCTCGGTGTGTGACGCCGAAGCCGTGCCGCCGATGCGCGCGCTCCGCGCGGCGCCCGTGTTTCGAGATCCGTTGCTGGAAGCCAGTCTTATGCGGCTGGCAACGTATTCCGCGGGCCGTCAGGTGTCGGAGGACATCGGCGATGAAGTCGCGGCCCGTCAGGTCCTGCTGAGGCTGAGCGCGGCTGCCGGTGCGGAGCCCCCGGACTGGCAGAAGGACGAGAGTGTCTTCGCGCCGGACATCATGCGGCAACTCGTTGCCTGCATCGACGCGCACCTCGGTCTGCGGATGTCGCTGGAGACGCTGGCCGGCACCGTCCGACTTTCACCCGGACACTTTGCCAGGAAGTTCCAGCATTCCGCCGGCTTGAGCCTCAACCGCTTCATCAACAGCCGCCGCGTCGCCGCATCGTTCACCCCGTTGCAGCAAGGGACGAGTCCTCTGGCGGCACTCGCGCTGGAGCTCGGCTTCTCCTCGCAGAGCCATTTCACCCGCATCTTCAGCGGTCTGGCGGGAGTGTCGCCCGATCAGTTTCGCAGGCTGCATCGGCGAATGGTCGGGTGACGTATGATCCAGGGCGACCGGGTGCGTGCTCGGTAGGGCACCGTGAGCAGGCGTAACATCCGGAGGTCGAAGGCATGAACGAGTCGTTGTCGTCGTCGCAGTTGTCGAAGGAACTCGCCCAGATCGCCTTGGCGATGCAGTCGGAACGCACCGGGCACACGCCCAAGGCCGTCACCGTCGTCGCCAGCGAGGACACGGTCGTGCTTACCTTGCACGAGGCGTTGACCCCCGCCGAGAAGATCCTCGCCAGCTCGGAGAGCGGGGCGACGAAGGTCGAGCAGTATCACCGGGCGTTGTTCGCCGTGTCGTGCGACGAGTTGCGGAAGGAGATCCAGCGGCTGACCGGCCGCAAGGTCCGCGAGGCGGCGGTGGTGGTAGAGCCGGCGACCGGCGCGATCGTCCATGCGTTCACCAGCGGCACGGTGGTGCAGATCTTCCAACTCGAGCCGCACGGCGTGACCACCCACGTGTCGGCCGGGATTGCGCCGGACCGCGCGGATGCCCCCGGCTGAACGTGGGGCGGGCGGCCCCGGCGGACGACCGTGGTGGCAACGCTGGCTCCGACCACCGCCATGCATGATTCCTGCACCAGTCCGGCCATGTGGTCGACTCCGAGCCGCTCGCCCGGGCTCACGCTCGCGTACGGCAGCTCACGACGCCCGTGTCTCACGGCACCACTCCGCCACCCGCGCCCGAATCCGATCACGAATGGTGCGGACGGCGGCAATCTGCTCGTCGTGTGAGCCCGTCAGCGCGGAGGGGTCGGGAAAACCCCAGTGAAGCCGCTCGGCAGAGCCCGGGAACACAGGGCACCGCTCGGCGCTGGCCTCATCGCAAACCGTGATGACGTAGTCGAACACCGGGCCGCAGGCGAGCATGGCCGCGACGCCTTTCGTTTCTGCCTGCGAGATGTCGATGCCGGCCTCTCGCATCGCCACGATGACCAGCGGATTGAGCGTACCCGGCTCGAGGCCAGCGCTTTCGGCCTGGTATTGGCCCGCCCCGAGGGCATTGAGAAACGCCTCTGCCATCTGGCTGCGGGCGCTGTTGTGAATGCAGACGAAGAGAACCTTCTTCATGGGGAATCTCCGGGGGTTCGTGGCCGTTGTCAGCGGACGGCCGTGCGAGCCGCTGGGGCGTGCGGAAACCAGGCCTGCGTCCGCAGGCAGAACTTGACAAGCATCAGCATCAATGGCACCTCGATGAGCACGCCGACGACGGTCGCCAGCGCGGCGCCGGAGGCGAGGCCGTAGAGCATCGCCGCGGTCGCGATCGCCACCTCGAAGTGATTCGAGGCCCCGATCATCGCTGCCGGGGCGGCATTTTCGTACGTGAAGCCCAGCACCTTGGCCAAGAGGTAGGTCACCGCGAAGATCAGCACGGTCTGAATGAACAGTGGGATCGCGATCCAGAGGATGGTGAGCGGGTTGGCGACGATCGTGTCTCCCTTGAAGGAGAAGAGGAGGACCAGTGTCGCCAGCAGGGCCGTGATCGTGACGGGCTGAAGCCAGCGCAGAAACCGCTCCTCGAACCACGAGCGGCCGAATGAGCGCACGATCCACCGCTGCGAGACGATGCCCGCCGCGAGTGGCAGGGCCACGTAGACGGCGATCGAGAGCAGCAGCGCCCGCCAGGGCACCGGGAGCCTGCCCATGCCCAGGAGCAGGCCCCCGAGGGCCCCGTAGAGCACGAGCATGGTGAGGGAGTTGACGGCGACCATCACGAGCGTGTGGCCAGGGTTGCCCCGGGCGAGGTGGCCCCAGACGAGTACCATCGCCGTACACGGGGCGATTCCCAGCAGGATGCAGCCGGCGAGGTAACTCCGCCACAGCGGCACTTCGAGCATCTTCACCCCTGCGTGGAGCACGACCGTGCCGGCTCCATAGGCCTGCCCGACGTCGAGGCTCACGCCCAGAGGCATCGTCACGTGATCCACGGCATCGGGTCCGATGAAGGGCAGGAAGAGCGTGCCAAGAAAAAATGTGGCGAGGGCGTACATGGTGAAGGGTTTGATCGCCCAGTTCACGAAGAGCGTGAGGAGGACGGGCCGCAGCGACTTGCCCGCCTGCAGCACTTCGGCGAAATCGATCTTCACCATGATCGGATACATCATGAAGAACAGGCAGATCGCGATCGGAATCGAGATCACCGGCGCCCCATCCACCGTGATGGACATGCGGTCGAGCGAGGTGGCCAGGTCAGGCGCGAGCCGGCCCAGCGCGATGCCGGCCACGATGCAGAGGAGCACCCAAAGCGTGAGATATCGCTCGAAGAAGCCGATGCCGCTGGGGGGCGCCGCAACGGGTGTGTCGTGAGTCATGGAAACGTCCTGCGGGTAGGGCCGCAAACAGTGCAAGAGAACGTTGCGGGGGATACCATGAGCGTATCGAAAAGGAGGTGTGCGATGCCGAAGGTGAATGTGTACGACAAGCCGATGTGCTGCACCAGCGGCGTGTGCGGGCCGGAGGTCGATCCGGTGCTTGTCAGTTTTTCGGGGGACCTGCTCTGGCTCTCGCGCCAGGGGGTCGAGGTGGAGCGGCTCAATCCAGCCCAGCAACCGGAGGCGTTCGCCGCCAGTGCGCTCGTGCGGCAGGAGCTCGACGCCCACGGTGCGGCGTGCTTGCCCCTTGTGGCCGTCGATGGCAACGTGGTGAGCCGAGGCACGTATCCCACGCGGGCTGAACTGGCAGGCTGGGCGGGCGTGCCATGCGCGACGCTACCGGAACTGTCGGTGATGAAGACGGGCTGCTGCGAAGGCTCTGCAAGCGGCGATACCCCCGGGTCATCGTGCTGCTGACGCACGATGGTGCCGGCAGGAACCAGCGGAAAGCGATCGTGGATCTCATCGAAAATCCCACACGGCTGCTGTTCTTCACGGGCAAGGGGGGCGTGGGCAAGACCTCGCTCGCCTGCGCCACGGCCGTGACGCTCGCCGATCGGGGTCGCAAGGTGCTTCTCGTGAGCACCGATCCGGCCTCCAATCTCGGCCAGGTCTTCGAGATGTCGATCGGCGAGCAGGTGCCGACCCCGATCGATGGTGTGCCGGGCCTCGACGCCCTCAACATCAATCCCGAGGCCGCCGCCCAGGCCTATCGCGATCGCATCATCGGACCGGTGAGGGGCATCCTGCCTCCGGACGCTTTGAAGGGGATGGAAGAACAACTCTCCGGCGCCTGCACGACCGAAATCGCCGCCTTCGACGAGTTCACCGGCTTGCTCACCGACGGTCTGGCGACGGTCGGCTACGACCATGTCATTTTCGACACGGCCCCCACCGGGCACACGCTTCGGCTGCTGCAGCTGCCGACGGCGTGGTCGAATTTTTTGGAATCGAGCAAGTCCGGGGCATCGTGCCTGGGGCCGCTGTCGGGGCTCGACAGGCAACGGCAGCAATACGCCCGCGCCGTGGCCGAACTTGCCAACGGGGAGACGACGACCATGGTGCTCGTGGCCAGGCCGCAGCGGGCCGCCTTGGCCGAAGCAGACAGGACCAGCCGCGAACTCGTTGCCCTCGGCATCGCGAATCAACGGCTCGTGATCAACGGCATCCTGCCCGAGTCGAAAGCGGATGATCCGCTCGCCGCAGCGCTCCGCGGCCGTGAGGCACAGGCCCTGGAGGGCATGCCCGCGGCCCTGCGGTCGCTGCCGCAGGAGCGGGTGCCACTGCAGCCGCGAAACATGGTCGGCATCGCGGCGTTGCGGGCCCTGGTGATCCCCTCGGGCGACTTGCTCGCGACGCCGCCAGCCGACGAGCCGGGCGGACTGCCCTCGCTGCCGCCCCTGGCGACTCTCATCGACCAGATCGAGCAGGGGGGCCACGGCCTGGTGATGGTGCTCGGCAAGGGGGGCGTGGGCAAGACGACGGTCGCGGCGGCCATCGCCGTGGAACTCGCTTCCCGCGGCCACGATGTGCACCTCACCACCACCGATCCTGCGGCCCATCTGTCGATGACCCTCGAGGCAGCCCTGCCCGCAAGCCTCGCCTCCCACCTCGTGGTGGATCGGATCGATCCCGAGGCCGAGCGTGACCGGTACCGAGAGCACGTGCTGGCGACCAAGGGCTCCGGGCTCGACGAGCATGCTCGTGCGCTCTTGGAGGAAGATCTCCGCTCGCCCTGCACGGAGGAGATCGCCGTCTTCCAGGCGCTCTCCCGCGTCATGCAGGAATCGCGGCGGACATTCGTCGTCGTCGACACCGCGCCGACCGGCCACACGTTGCTCTTGATCGACGCGACGGGAGCCTACCACCGCGACGTCGTGAGGCACATGAGCCCCGACGTGCGGGTCGTGACACCCATGATGCGGCTGCAGGACCCGACCCAGACGAAGATGGTGATCGTCACGCTGCCGGAGACGACACCGGTGCTCGAGGCGGAGGCGCTGCAGGCCGATCTGCGGCGGGCGGGCATCGAGCCGTGGGCGTGGGTGGTGAACGCGTCGCTTGCCGCGGCGTCGCCCCGCGATCCGCTGCTCGTGGCCCGGGCCCGACAGGAGTTGCCTCACATCGAGCGAGTCGTCCGCGGGGTGCCCCGGACCGCGATCATCCCGTGGGTGGCCCGCGAGCCGGTCGGGAGCGAACGGCTCATCGAGCTTGTCCGCGGTGGAGCCAACGATTTGGCCGAGAGTGCTCGCCGCTAGCGAGAGCCCCGTCACGGGCTGCCGCCGCAGCTGATACGTCTTGGTCACGTTCTCCATGTGGAGCATGAGTCAGGTCTCCCGAAAGGTGGCTACCGGATCGAGCTGCGACGGCCGCCAGGCCGGAATGAAACTCGCCGCCAGGGCGACGCCCACCGCGATCACGAGGGCCCACAACGCCAGCCCCGGCATCGGCAGGACGGGCACACCCGCCAGCTTGGGCCCGAGCGTCACCGCGAAGATGGTGCCGATCACGTCGCCGCCTACCCCGCCGATGAGCCCCAGCAGGAGCGCCTTGGACAGGAAGATCCGCTGGATCAGCCACGGTTCGGCGCCCACCGCCACGAGCGTGCCGATCTCGCGGCGGCGCTCGGAGACGTTCGCGGAGATCGCGTTGGCGATCCCCGCTGACTTGCCCCCACCACGAGAACACCGCCCTCGCTACCACGGCGTCTTCGCCCCGAATCACCCGCTCCTGCGGGCCGTCACGGCGATCGCGATCGGCGGGGGACTGGCTCGTGTTTCGCAGGAACAGGTGCCTGTTGCCGTCTGCAGGCCTTCGCCTGGCGATTCCGGGATTCACGGGATGCCGCGAGGTTTGTTCCTTGCATCCGGTCACGGGATCGGATAGCGTGACAAGATGCTCTTCGTGGAGGGAATGCAGCGGCCCGTGTTCCGGAAGAAAGCCCGAAACACGTCCGGTCTGTGATCCGCTGGATCGAACGCTGATCCATGGTGCGTCGCGACCCTTCGGTCGCGATGAAGTGCTGCCGGCCTCTCT
>JBIIUP010000155.1:0-7422 GCA_044339885.1 Pirellulales bacterium
GCACACCTGGTAGGTGCGGACCCGCTGCTCCGGCACCATGCGGCACACCTGGTACGAGCAGGTGCGGACACGCTGCTCAGGAACCATGCGGCACACCTGATAGGTGCGGACCCGCTGCTCCGGCACCATGCGGCACACCTGGTACGAGCAGGTGCGAACACGCTGCTCGGGGACCATGCGGCACACCTGATAGGTGCGGACCCGCTGCTCGGGGACCATCCGGCAGACCGTGTAGGTGCAGGACTTCACCCGCTGCTCGCGGACCATCGTGCAGACCTTGTAGCACTGCTTCTCGACGATGGTCTCACGCTCGTAGCGGACGCAGGCGACCTGCTTCTCGCAGACCTCCGGCACCCACACCTTCTTGCAGATCTTCCGCGGCGGGCACTGCTCCTGGACCTTGCAGACCTTGCCCGGCACGTAGCACCGCCGGCCGGAGCAGTCGCATTCCCAGTGCCCGGGCTCGCGGATGCACCGCGTGATCACCGGACCGGGAACCTCGCACTCCTCCGTCACCCAGCGGCCGCTGCAGACCTTCACGGTCTTCGTGAAGTGCACCGGCTTGCAGACCGTCCGGCAGATGTCCCGCTCGCGGGTCTCCCACACCGGCTTGCAGACCGTGTAGGGAATCTCCTTGGTCCGCGTCTCGTGGACCGGCTTGCAGACCGTGTAGGTCTCCTGCCGCTCCTCGTACACGGGCTTGCAGACCGTGTAGGGGATCTCCTTCGTGCAGGTCTCGTAGACGGGCTTGCAGACGGTGTAGGTCTGCTCACGGGTCTCGTAGACGGGCTTGCACACGGTGTAGGGGATCTCCTTGGTGCGGGTCTCGTAGACCGGCTTGCAGACCGTGTAGGTCTGCTCGCGGGTCTCGTAGACGGGCTTGCACACCGTGTAGGGGATCTCCTTCGTGATGGTCTCGTACACGGGCTTGCAGACCGTGTACGTCCGCTGCCGCGTCTCGTAGACCGGCTTGCAGACCGTGTAGGGGATCTCCTTGGTGAGCGTCTCGTAGACCGGCTTGCAGACCGTGTAGGTCTGCTGCCGGGTCTCGTAGACGGGCTTGCAGACCGTGTAGGGGATCTCCTTGGTGCAGGTCTCGTAGACCGGCTTGCAGACCGTGTAGGTCTGCTCGCGGGTCTCGTAGACGGGCTTGCACACCGTGTAGGGGATCTCCTTCGTGATGGTCT
Source organism: Pirellulales bacterium (assembly GCA_044339885.1). GTDB lineage: Bacteria > Planctomycetota > Planctomycetia > Pirellulales > UBA1268 > QWPN01. The sequence continues at coordinate 1,188 of JBIIUP010000155.1, forward strand.
CGTACACGGGCTTGCAGACCGTGCGCCGGATCTCACGGGTCCGGGTCTCGTAGACCGGCTTGCAGACGGTGTAGGTCTGCTCACGGGTCTCGTAGACGGGCTTGCAGACCGTGTAGGGGATCTCCTTCGTCACCGTCTCCCACACCGGCTTGCAGACGGTGTAGTCGACGGTGCGCGACCGGGTCTCCCACACCGGCTTGCACACGGTGTACTCGACCTCCTTGAACGACTTCTCCGTCTCGTAACGGACGCAGTCGATCTCCTTTTGCTCGACGACCTTCTCGCAGACCGTCTTGTAGCAGGTGACCTCCTGCTTCTCGTACACGACGTCCTTGACGTACCGCATGCCGGGGGCGGGCCCCTCGGGTGCGGTCGTCTCACGACATTCGTCACCCGCACGCGTGAAGCTGACCTGAGTCAGCTTCGCGGTACCGTGCGCGTGACCGGTCAACCGCAGGAAGGCGGCGTCGGCCCGATGGACCGTCGTCGCGATGCCTGCGATCGCCAGCAGACAACAAAGCCACGTACTCTTCATGACTGCCGCCTCCGGGGAGGCGGGCTCCTGGACAAAAGGGAACGGAACGCCTGGACGTGGGATGGCTGCCCATCTCCACACCTCTGAAAACATCGACCACAAAGTCCACGCAGGTTGACCACTCCCCGCGACCGCCCGTCCTTTTCCAGACCCCCAGGGGTCCTACGACCCGCGTAGGCCCACCGCCGGGCGGCTGTTTTTTGGCGATTGCCGTCACCGCCGTTACAGTCGTGCCCGGTTCGACCCCCGGTCATCCGGCAGCCCCGTCCATGGTGGAAAACCGACCGCATCCCGCGCCGTCGGCGGAATCCCCCTCCGACGCCCCCGTCCCGAAGGTGGTCGTCAGCCGCCTGAGCCTCTACCTCCGGGAGCTCCAGCGGCTGGAGGCCTCCGGGCAGCAGACGATCTCATCCGGCCAGCTCGGCCACCTGCTCGGCTTCAGCGACGCGCAGGTCCGCAAGGACCTCGGCTTCTTCGGGCAGTTCGGTTATCCCGGCGTCGGCTACCGCTGCGACGAACTGATTCGCGCGATGCGGGACATCCTGGGCACGAACCATCCCTGGAGCGTGGCGATGGTGGGCGTGGGCAACCTCGGCCAGGCCCTGCTCGGCTACCGCGGCTTCGGCCGTCAGAACTTCGTCATCGCGGCCGCCTTCGACGCGGATCCCGCCAAGGCGGGCCAGGCCGTCCAGGGGCTCACGATCCAGCCCATCGACGAGCTCGCCGAGACGGTGCGGGCCAAGGGCATCCGCCTGGGCATGATCGTCGTGCCGGCGGCGCGGGCCCAGGAGGCGGCCGACCGGCTCGTGGCCGCCGGGGTGGAGGGGATCGTGAACTTCGCCCCGGTCACACTCGTGCTGCCGGCCCACGTGCACGAGGTGGGCGTCGACCTGGCGATCGAACTGGAGCAGCTCTCGTTCGCCGTCACGAACAAGCTGGCGAAGCCGCCGGACGGCGTCCCGCCGCTCTGAGGACCGTGATCGCGGCGTGGAGCCGGCTCTTCACGGTGCCCACCGGGATGCCCAAAAGCTCCGCCACCTGGCGGTACTTCAGGCCCCGGCCGTAGACGAGCGTGACGGCGTCCCGCTGCCCGGCGGGCAGGTCGGCGACCGCCGCCCGCACCCACTGCCGGGCCTCGGCGTCGTCCAGCCCGTTCGCGGCTTCCGGTCCGCTGCCGGCCGCACCCATCGCCGTGGCGTGCCGCAGCCCCCGGTGGAGCCGCTCGTCGACCTGGGGCATCCGGTGCCGCCGGTCGCGGCGGCGGGCGTCGATGGCCTGGTGCGTCGCGACCGCGTAGAGCCAGGGCCGAAACCGCCGGCCGTCCTCGAACAGGTCGGCCTTCAGGTGGACCCGCAGGAACGTGGCCTGGAAGACGTCCTCGGCCAGCTGGGCGTCGTGGAGGTAGCGGCGGAGGTAGCCGTACAGCTCGTGCTCGTAGCGGTGGACGAGCCGCTCGAAGGCGGAGGGGTCTCTGCGGGACCGAAACCTGCGGACCAGCTGCTCGTCTGAATCCTCGTCGCGGGACGGTCGATCGTCGGCGGCCATGGGAAAGTCCTCCGGACCGGATTCCGACCGCCAGGCGGTGAGCACGTTGCAAGTTCGTGGGTCGGGATCCGGCTGCGGTGACTTCCGGCAAACGTCGTGCCACGGCGGTCGCGAATCGCGGCGCGGTGAAAACACCGGCCTTTGCCCGGGGGGAGCCTCGCGAGCGGGCTGGCGAAGAACGCTGGCGGTACCGCAATTTGCAACGCTGGCCGGCAATTTGCGTCGGAAAAGCGCGGTCTCCCGACGGCGGTTGTGGACACCCCGCGAGGCGGTTCCATAATGACGTGCAGGCTGGTCGCCAGGCCGTCCAGCCTGCCTCGGGCACAGGGCACGCGGATGGAGCGCATGGGCAACTTCCGATGCCTGAGGCTGGTTCCCGCCATATTGTGGCTGGCGTGCGCGGCCTGCCTGGCCCCGCTGCCTGCGGCCCGGGCCGACTCCCCGCTGACCGCGTCCGCCGGTCCGTCCGGCCTCGCCGACCAACCGGCTCTCGAGCCCGAGGAGGCCGTCCGGCGGGTGCTCGTGCCGCAGGGGTTCCGGGTGGAACTGGCCGCGGCCGAGCCGCAGGTGCTTGATCCGGTCGCCTTCGACTGGGATTCCGCCGGCCGGCTCTGGGTCGTGGAGATGGCCGACTATCCGGAGGGCATGGACAACGCGGGCCAGCCGGGGGGCCGCATCCGCGTGCTCGCCGATGCCGACGGCGACGGCCGCTACGAGTCGTCGTCGCTCTTCGCCGACGGGCTGAACTTTCCCAACGGCTGCCTCACCTGGCGGGACGGCGTGATCGTCACGGCGGCGCCCGAGATCCTCTTCCTGGCCGATGACGACGGCGACGGCCGGGCGGACCGTCGCGAGGTGCTCGTCAGCGGCCTGGCCGAGGGCAATCAGCAGCTGCGCCCCAACGGCCTGCGGTGGGGGCTCGACAACTGGGTCTACGTCGCCTCCGGATCGCCCGGCGGCGGCAAGGAGGGCACGCTGACCTCGCTTCGCAGCGGCGCGACGCTCGCCGTCGGATCCCGCGACTTCCGCTTCCGGCCCGACACGGGCGAACTGGAGGCCGAGTCGGGACCGACGCAGTTCGGCCGCAACCGCGACGACTGGGGCCACTGGTTCGGCACCCAGAACGCCCGGCCGTTGTGGCACTACGTGATGGCCGAGCGGTACGCCTCGCGGAACCCGTGGTTCGCCGCCGGGAGCCTCACGCAGATGCTCCTGCCCCCGGACGTGGCGGTGCATCCCGCCAGCCCCCCCGAGAAGCGGTATCACAATTTCCACCAGGCCGGCCACTACACCAGCGCCTGCGGCGGCATGGTCCACCGCGACCCGGCACTCTTCGGCGCCGGCGAGACGGTCGCCTTCGTCTGTGAGCCGTTCCACAACCTCGTGCAGCGGGTGCGGCTGCGGGACGCCGGCGTCTCTTTCGCCGGGGAGCCCGTCGTCGAGGACGACCGCGACTTCCTCACCAGCACCGACCGCTGGTTCCGGCCGGTCATGGTCCGCACAGGACCCGACGGCGGCCTCTGGGTCGCCGACATGTACCGGTTCATGATCGAGCATCCGCACTGGCTGCCCCCCTCGGGCCGGCAGGAACTGCTGCCGAAGTTCCGCCACGGCGACGACCGGGGACGGATCTACCGGATCGTCCGCGCGGGGACGGCGGCCGGCCGCGTGCCGGACCTGCGGCTGCTCGACGGGTCGGGACTCGCCGCCCTGCTGGCCTCCGACAACGGCTTCGTCCGGGACAAGGCCCAGCAGATGCTCCTGTGGCGTGGAGGCGACGACGCAGTGCCCGCGTTGCGGAACCTCGCCCGCGACCCGTCACGGCCGCTCGTCAGCCTGCACGCCATGTGTGTCCTCGACGGGCTGGGGAAGCTGGAGCCCGCCGACCTGCTGCCGGCGCTGACGGGCGACCACACCGGGCTGCGGGCCAACGCGGTGCGGCTCGCCGAGACGTTCCTCCGTTCCGCCGAGGCCGACGAGGCCCTGCTGGCAGCAGTCGTCGCGACCGCGACGAGCGACTCGCCGCGGGTGCGGTTCCAGGCCGCACTGTCGTGCGGCGAGAGCCGCGCGGCCGCGGCGGGAGCGGCGCTGGCGACCATCATGGTCCACGACGCCGGCGATCCGTTCATGCGGGCGGCGGTGCTCTCGTCGGCCGAGCCCCACGCCGCCGCCCTGGCCGCCGCCGCGGTCGCGGCCGGTCCGCCCGTCCTCGACGAGGTGCTCGTGCCGCTCCTGCGGATGGCCGTCGCGCGGCGCGACGACCCGACGGTCGCGGCACTGTTGGCCACGGTCGGCGACGATCCGGGCGACGCCGCCACCGTGGCCCGCGTGTCGCTCGTGCTCGACGCGTTGGAGGCGGCGCGGACCGATCTGCCGACGCTGGCATCGACGGCTTCCGATGCGCTCGCCAGGGAGGCGGCCCGCGTCGACGGGCTGTTCGCCGGGATCCTGTCGGTCGCCGAGGGGAGCGACCAGCCGATCGCGGCCCGGATCGCGGCGGCGCGGGCGGCCAGCCGCAGCCCCGCCCACCGAAGCCGGGCCGTCGCGCTGCTCACGGGGTGGCTGTCGGCATCCCAGCCGCCCGACGTGCAACGCCAGGTGGTGGGGGCGCTGGCGGCGTCCGGCGGCGACGAGCCGCCCCGGGCGTTCGCCGCCTTCTGGCCCGAGAGCAGCCCGGCGATCCGCCCGGCGGTCCTCGAGGCCTGGCTCGGCCGCGAGGCCTGGTGCCTCGACCTGCTGGGCCGGGTGAGGGATGGCGAGGTGGCGGCCGCGGCGATCGACGCGACCAGTCGGGTCCGGCTATGCAAGCACTCCTCGGCCGAGGTCGCCGCACTCGCCCGCGAGGTGCTCGGGGCCAGTTCCGGCTCCCGGGCGGAGGTGGTCGAGCGCTACCGCTCGGCGCTGGCGGTGCCGGGCGATCCCGCCCGGGGGCTCGCCGTCTACCGGCGGGTCTGCGTGAGCTGCCACCGGCACGGCGACGAGGGCCGGGCGATCGGTCCCGACATCCGCACCTTCGCGACCCACGCGCCGGAGAAGCTGCTGGCGAACATCTTCGACCCCAGCTCGGACATCCAGCCCGGCTACCACGCCTTCGTCTGCGCGCTCGACACCGGCGAGCAACTCTACGGCATCGTCACCGGTGAGACCGCGGCCAGTATCACCTTCAAGTGCGCCGACGCCACGGAGACGACGATCCTCCGCAACCGGATCGAGAGCCTGCGGGCCATGAACGTGTCGCTCATGCCGGAGGGGCTCGAGGCCTCGCTGGGCCCGGGCGACGTCTCCGACCTCATCGCGTTCCTCCGCCAGCCGGCCCCCGCCGCGACCCACTGAGCGAGCGACGGGGAGCGGCCGTGGAGTCGAGTCGGGTGCGGGTCCAGGTCTGCCGCCGCGTCAGGGGCGGCCGACGAGCGGCACCGGAAGATCGATGGAGACGACGCCGCCGCGCCGAGGCACCTCGACCTCGAGCGGCGTGGTCTCGGCAGACGTGTAGGGCTCCGGGATCGTGTTGCGGATGCCCGGGGCGTCGGACTCGCCGGTCTCCGGTGGGACGGCCGCGCCGTCGGCCGTCACCAGGCGGACGAGCGCCACGCGATACCTGCCCGGGGCCACGCCTGCCGCACCGAGGCGGGAGCCGATGAGCCTGAACCGACCCCCGGCGTCGGAGCGGCTCACGCCGAGATGGAGGCTCGCCACCCGAAGTGTACGCATAGACAGTATGCGCGTCGACCGCTGCCAACAGCTAGGAGCATCTCGTCGATCTTGCGTGCGGCAGACATCGGCCGGGGCACGTCGTGGTCCGCTCGCCGTGGCCGCCACGGACCGGAATGGGGACACCGTCGCGCCCGAGGTGTGTAGACCGTGACCACGAACCCGTCCGGGTTGGCGAACGTGTCGGGTCCGTCGTCCCGAACGGCAATTCGCCCCAGCGGAAATCAAAATCGAGGCCGCCGGCCGGCTCCCCGGGCCTTCGGGCGGCACGAGCGCGTGCTCCCAGACGAGCAGGGCCGCGATCGCAAGCCAGGCCGTCCAGTCGATGGCCCCGAGCTCGCCGACCGCGAGCGGCAGGCAGGCGAATCCGCTCGCGTCCGTGATTGCCGCAGCGGATGGATAGACTGTGGTGATGATCATCGAGTCGATCAATCCAGCCGACAG
>JBIIUP010000336.1:0-7419 GCA_044339885.1 Pirellulales bacterium
GATCCGGTCCGCCCAGCCAGTGCTCGGCCACGTGCGGCATGTCGGTGGGTTGGCGGCCGTAGACGGCGCCCGAGCTGATGAGCAGGCAGCGACGAATGCTCCGTTCACGGCAGAGCTTCAGGACATGACGGGTTCCGTCGGTGATGACGGAATACATCTCCTCCGGGTCGCCCTCGGCACCAGGGCCGCTCGAGGCCGCTGCGCCGTGGATGACGTGGGTGAGGGGAACGTCGTCGATCGTAAACGACCGCACATCACCCGTGAGGAACCGGATCGACGGATCCTCCGCGATGCGAGGATGCTCGCCGAGAAAACGCTCGGGATTCCGCGACAGCACATGGAGAGCCGCCTTAAGGCCGAGGACCCGGTTGGCAAAGGAAAACGCCTGCACCAGCCAGGTGCCGAAGAAGCCCGTGCCCCCCGTCAGCAAGATCGTGGCGCCGGTCAGGGAAAGCCAATCCTGCCTGGCCAGGGCCGCGATTCGCTCGAGTTCAACCTGCAAAGGCTGTGAACCGGTCCGGACCGCACGCCCGTCTGCCTGGTCGTTCGTCGGCATCACGCTATGCCTTGGCCCAAAGCCTTCGCCACGGTGGACGCCACGTGTTCTACCATGTCGCACGAGAGCGACGGGTAGACGCCGACGAACAACGCGTCGTTCATGATCGCATCGGCGCCGGCCAGGTCGCCGACGATCCGCAGCGGAAACGCGTTCGTCTTCCGGGCATTGGCGAACACCGGCTGCCTCAGGAGGTTGCCGCCGAACAGCATGCGGTTCCCGATTTTCGCCTGGTCGAGCGCGACGGCGAGCTGCCGGCGGGAGACGGGGCTGCCGGCCTTGACCCGGATCATGAAACCGAACCAGGAAGGGTCGCTCCGGTGGCCGCTGGAATCCCAGGCGAAGCCGTCCGGGGTCCAAGCGGTCGCGTGCGTGGGCAGTTGGAAGTCGAGCCAGGGCGACAGTGGGTCGAGAAGCCTCCGCAACGCCTGCCAGTTGCGGCGGCGGGCCGCAGCGAAATCTGGGAACTTCACCAACTGCTTCCTGCCGATGGCGGCCTGCGGATCCGTCGGCTTCAGGTTGTAGCCGACGTGCGTGTAGATGTACTTGTGGTCGTAGCCCTCGGGCAGTTCGCCGAGCTGCCAGCCGAAACGCTTGTTGCAGGTGTTGTCCTTGCCGCTTGGGCACCAGCAGTCGCGGCCCCAGTCGCGAAAGCTCTCCACGAGTAGCTTGAGACCGGCGTTGCTGACCACGTTCACGGCGCCGCCCTCGCCCATCGTGATGTGGTGCGGCGGATAGAACGACTGGGTCGAAAGATCACCGAACGTGCCCGTCAGTCTGCCGTCGTAGGTGCTGCCGAGCGCGTCGCAGTTGTCTTCGATCAGCCACAGGTCGTGCCGGCGGCAGAAGTCGGTCACGGCAGCCACGTCGAAAGGATTGCCGAGCGTGTGCGCCATCATCACGGCCCGCGTCTTGCCGGGGACGTAGGCGTCGTCCAGTTGGTCGACGCGGCCATTGAGCGTGGCCGGGTCGTTGTCGATGAACACGGGCACGCACCCGTTCTGGATGATCGGCGCGACGGTCGTCGGGAAACCTGCTGCCACCGTGATCACCTCGTCGCCGGGCGCGAGCCGTCGGTCACCGAGCTTCGGGCTCGTGAGCGCGGAGAACGCCAGGAGGTTCGCTGAAGAACCCGAGTTGACGAGGATCGAGTTGCGGACGCCGAGCATGGCCGCCAACTCGCGCTCGAACGCCTCCCCTTCCGGTCCCAGGGTCAGCCAGAAGTCGAGCATGGAGGCCACGCCTGCCTCGACCTCGTCGGCGTCGAACACGCGGCCGGCGTAGGGGACGGGCGAAACACCGGGGGTAAAAGCAGCGGGCGGACCGGCTGAGGACGGCGCGAAGGCGGCGTGGCGACGGTTCGCATACTCCCGCACGAGCCGCAGGATCTCCGCACGAAGCTCGGCTTCCGACGCGTGTTCAGCCATGAGCGGTGCTCGCGGGGCGATTGGAGCCGGCGGAAGCCCAGGCAATGCCTTGCTGGGCGGCTGCCGACTCGTAGGCACGAACGTCTTCGAGCGTGCGGCTGGCCGCGGAGCGGGAGGGATCGCGCGTCATGTCGCGATACCAGGCGACGGTGCGGCCCACGGCCTCGGTGAAACGCCACGTTGGCCGCCAACCGATGGTCGACTGAATCTTCCCGTTGTCGAGCTGGAGGAGCGACGCTTCGTGCGGGGCATCGGGGGCGGTGGTCCTCAGCCACGTTCCGGGCCAATGCTCGAGCGCCGCCTCCACGAGCTGCCCGACGGACTGGGCCGAATCGAGGCCGGGACCGACGTTGAAAGCCGACGCCAGACGTCGATCGTCCGGGTTCCTCCGCATGGCCGCCGCGAGGGCCAGGTAGCCGCTGCTCGGTTCGAGCACGTGCTGCCAGGGACGGGTGGCGTCCGGGTTGCGGACCCGGATGGGCTCGCCGCGGGCGAGCGCGCGGATCGAGTCGGGCACGATCCGATCCTCGGCCCAATCCCCCCCACCGATGACGTTTCCGGCTCGCGCGCTTGCGATCCGCACGGGGTGATCCGGCGCGAAAAACGACTTCCGCCACGACGCGACGGCCAACTCGGCCGCCGCCTTGCTCGAGCTGTAGGGATCATGGCCGCCCAGCGGGTCATCCTCCCGGTACCCACGGAGCGACTCCCGGTTCTCGTAGCACTTGTCGGTCGTCACCATGACGGCTGCGCACGGGTCGGAGAGCTGCCGCAGGGCGTCGAGCACGTGGACCGTGCCGAGGACGTTGGTCTCCCAGGTGTAGCTCGCCTCGCGGTAGGACCGCCGTACGAGCGGCTGGGCCGCCAGATGAAACACGAAATCAGGGCGTGTCTCGGCGACGATACGGCGGACCGCGTCGGAAGACCGGACGTCGCCGACGACGTGCCGGAGGCGGCTTGCCAGGCCGAGCTGGGTGAAGAGGGCCGGCGAGGTGTCCGGCTCGAGGGCGTAGCCGGTGACCACGGCCCCGAGCGACAGCAGCCACTCGCAGAGCCACGATCCCTTGAAGCCCGTGTGGCCGGTGACGAGCACCCGCGCGCCGCGGTAGGCGTCTTGGAAAGAAGCGTGCTCGCCGGCCGCCGTCATTCCCACACCTTCCACGGCGCCTTGCCCTGGGCCCACAGACTATCGAGGTACTGCATCTCCTGGTAGGTGTCCATCGGCTGCCACCAGCCTTCGTGGCGGTATGAGTGCAACTGCTCATCGCGGAGCAGCGCATCCATCGGCTGCCGCTCAAGCATCACCGTCGGATCGTCGGGCAGGTAGTCGAAAATCCGGTGGCTGCACACCATGAAGCCGCCGTTCACGTAGGCCGCCTCCATCTGCGGCTTCTCGGCGAACCGATGAATCCGGCCCTGCTCGTCGATCGAGAGCGACCCGAAGCGGCCCGTGGGGTGCACGGCCGAGACGGTCAGCGTGCGTCCTGCCGAGTCGTGTCGCGCGATCGAGGCGTTGACGTCGATCGTCGAAAGCCCGTCGCCGTAGGTGAGAAGAAACGGTTCGCCAGGATTCAGATAGCGCTGCGCCTGCCGGACGCGATAAGCCGTCATCGATTCGGCGCCCGTGTCCGTCAGGGTCACCGTCCAATCCTCTTCGTCGTGGTGGCCATGGAACCGCGCCGCCGGGTGCCGGCCCAGCGAGAGCGTCACGTCGCAGACGTTCCAACTGTAGTTGCGGAAAAACTCCTTGATCATGTCGCCGCGATAGCCAAGGCACAGGATGAAGTCCTTGTGCCCGAAGTGCGCGTAGTACTTCATGATGTGCCACAGGATCGGCCTGCCGCCGATCGGCACCATGGGTTTGGGGCGATATTCCGTCTCCTCGCGGAGCCGAGTCCCCTTGCCGCCGCAGAGAATGACAACCTTCATGCCGTCGGAAGTCCTCGAAGAGATGCCCGCGACTGGACGTCTCACCAAGTTATACCAGCGGCATACGCATGAGTCCGAACGGTCAGTCTGGCCCCGGTACGCGTGTTCTTGGCGGCTCTTCGAAATCGCCGGAGCGGGGGGGCGGCAGCCGATCCGGCAGCAGGCTGTTCCACATCTCCCTCAATGCGAACAGGGGCAACCGCAGGAGGTTCGCCCGGTAGGGGTCCTCCCGCCAAATCAGTGCCAGAGTCGCGGCAAACAGTCGCGGGTTCATTTGGCGCACCGCGGCATGAAAGTTGAGAAGACTGCGGCAGGTGCAGAAAAAGTAGCTATCCCGCTCCAGTCGTCGCCAATCCTCGCCCGCGAAGATGCGCTGGGCCTCCGGGTCGGACAGTATCTTCCGCGTGATGGAATAGAACACGTGGATCGGAAAGCCGGTCTTGTGCAGCGTGGCCGTGTGGTTTTCCGGAAAATACCGCCACGAGGACAACACCTCGTCGATGTAGTAGAAGTCGTAGTGCAACGCCGCACGCATGCACAGGTCCAGGTCCCCGGCGAAGTCAGCGGCCGGGTCGTTGCTGCCGAAGCGGTCGAAGAACTCCTTGCGAAACAGCACGCCGCTGGGAACGCAGCACGGGTAGTCGCGGGTCAGGAAGTCCCGCAACAGCGTCTTGCGATCGATCAGGCCGTCGCCAACCCGGTAGCGGTAGCGGTAATGCATCGTCCGAAAGGCGTAGAACCGGGGCGTGATGTGGCGACCCTGGGCGTCGATCAGATCCATCGGAGCCATCGCGACGCCCGCGGTCGCTTGCTTCTCCAGCGCCGCCACGGTGAGAGAGAGAAACCGAGGCTTGATCAGGTCGTCATCCATCAGCAACTTCACGTACTTCCCCCGGGCCAAGGAAAGTACTTTCGTGAAGTTGCCCGTCCCGCCAATGTTGCGTTCGTTCCTGGAATAGCGAACCCGTGGTTCGTTCAGGTGGCCGATCCATCGTTCCGACTCGTCGCTTTCGCTGTTGTCGGTGATGACGATCTCGAAGTCACCAAAGGTCTGTGCCAGACAGGAGTGCACCGCCTCCCGGAGCAGTGCTGGGCGGTTGTAGGTCGGGATGCAGATGGAAACCAGCGGCTGACTCATGGTCACGGACGGCGTCCGAAAAGGTCGCGAGCGCTGCCTGGAAAATGAGCGTCAGGCTCAATCGGCGGTCGGACAATGCTTGACGCCATGCGCATGGCACTCCCAAGATGACGTCCCTGCGGGGGCTGCGCGGCCCACCTTTTCGGTTAGAACCGAGTTTGCCGTCGGGGTCAATTCGCGGGAGTCGCACCGCGAACCGCCGAACCGCGTCGCCACCGCGGCAGGCGTGCCGAGACGACCCGGCGACGGGCCCCGTGTCGGATGCGAGCGATCACCACCTTTCCCGGCCGGCCATGCACATCGGCTTCTACAACTTCTACACCGCCTACAACCGTAATCGGATGTTCCTGTCGCCGGAATCGACCGTCGGCGACAACCTGGCGGCGCCCTTCGTCGACATGGCGCGGATGCTGGCCGCCCGGGGGCATCGGGTGTCGACGATCGACATGGCGCCGCTCGACAGTTACGACGCCATCGTGTTCCTGGACTACCCGACGCGATGGAACGCGTACTTCCGCCGCGCCCTTCGGAGCGCGGACATTCCCCTGTACCTGGTTCTCCAGGAGAGCCAGGCGATCCGGCCGGACAACTACCGCGCGAGGAACCATCGCGGCTTTCGCAAGGTCTTCACGTGGCACGACGGGCTGGTCGATGGCAACCGCTACATCAAATGGTTCAACGCGGTCGACTTCGGATCCGTGGCGAAGGACGATGGCGGCGACAGGCGGCTGTTGTGTGCGCTCGTGGCGGGCAACAAATTCAGCAACCATCCCGCTGAGTTGTATTCAGCCCGACGCGACACGCTGGAGTGGTTTGCGGCGCATGCGCCAGGAGACATCGCGCTGTACGGCGAGGGGTGGGATCGCTGGTACGTGCCACAGGCCGGATTCCTCGGGAACGCAGTGCTGGCCAAGCTCTACCGAAGCATGCCCGGGCTGCCGCATCGCCGGGCCTATCCGTTCTGGAAGGGCACCATTCGGTGGAAGATGGACGTGCTCCGCGGCGCCAGGTTCTGCATCTGCTACGAGAACGCGGTGTTTCCCGGCTACATCACCGAGAAGATATTCGACTGCTTCTTCGCCGGATGCGTGCCCGTGTATTGGGGTGCTCCCAACGTGACGGATTACATCCCGTCGGGCGCCTTCATCGAGCGTGGCCGGTTCACGTCGCACGAGGACCTCCATGCCTACCTGCGTGGCATGCCCGAGTCCGAATACAACGGCTACCGTGCAGCGATCTCCGATTATCTCGCCAGCGAACAGGCCAGGCTGTTCGGTGCCGAACACATGACGAACGTTGTGCTGCAGCACATCGTTGGTGACGCGGCGAATCGATCATCGGGCAGCAATCCGGGTGGCGGCTGATTCGGCTGCCTCCGCTGCTTCGAGGGCGGTCGGAGCCAGCGGCCCCAGCATCAGGCTCGTGCAGGCCGAATGACCTCGGGTGCACCCGAACGATTGGCTTTCAAATGCCTTGCGACACAGTTCCACTGCGTGGGCTTGGAAGAGGCTTTCACTCGGGGCGGTCGTACCACACCTTCGGGAGCGGGTAATCACTGAGCCAAGCCATGTTCGGGCGATCCAAGGGATGGGGGAACGTGCTCGCCGTTCCGGGATGGACGATGCGGTCCTTTCTCAGGAGCGTGAATTCCATCGTCGGTGGAGCCGCATAATCGCGGAAACGAACCGGCCAAGAGGCATTGTTCGGATGGATATGAACGATCTCGTGTGTTGCCAGGAGCCGCTGAAACACGGCAGTCCCGATGTCGACCCCCACCTGGCCGAAGACCCAGTCCAGGTGGTGAAACTCGATGATGAGGATCCGAAACCTCTCCAGGATGGTTTGTTCGGTGCTCAGGAGGACCCCATACTCCGATCCTTCGATGTCCATCTGAAGAATAAGGTCGCCGGAACTGCTCCCGTAGTCCTGAACCCACGTCGTGAGCGACGTGTATCCCGGAGCATCGGAGACACCCAGGAACTTCGCCTCGAAATGGAAGAGCGGATGTGCCTTCGGCAACGCTTGAATCGATCCGTCGATCATGAACGATCGGATGCCGCGATCCGCCAGGTCCGTTTCAAATGCGACGGTTGCGGCAACGCCCGGAGAAAAGCAGGCAACGATGCCTTGGAGATCGTCCGGCACGAGATAGCCGCCATCCCCGTCCCCCCCGATCCTGATCAAGGGGCGGCCGGTCGTTGCGGGTCTCATGAGCGAGAAGAAGTTCCCGAGAGTCGTATCTGAAGCGACCGGAAAAGCCTTGGTGCATCGCCCGCAAAAGCGCAGTGAGCAATGCTTGAGAACGGCAAGAATCCTCTGCAAGATGCGGACGGCATGATCGCTTGCAACAGTCATCGAGGCTGCCATGA
>JBIIUP010000156.1:0-7381 GCA_044339885.1 Pirellulales bacterium
ATCTGGTTTGCGAAGGGCGCGACCCATGTGTCCCGGAGTCGCTTGAGTGGCTGGCGGGAACCGCTGCGGATGCCGTCCCGGACGGGCTCCGGACCCGGTCGATCCGGTGCTCCAGTGCCGTCGTGCGCAACGGTCCCCAGTGCCGGGAGTCGGTCGAGCCGCCGCTGAAGTCGCCGAGCACGAACACCTCATCCGGGCCGATCCGCCACCGGTCCCGGCCGTTCGCGGCCGTCCGCAGCAACCCGTCGCGCCAGACCGCGATCCGTTCGACCGTGCACCAGCCCCCCGCCGCGTCGCAGCCGACCACGAGCGCTGGCGACGCGTCGCCAGTGTCGGCGGTCGGCCACGGGTCGGCGACCTCCCAGCATGCCGGCCCGCCCGGCGGCAGGCACCCCCGGGCCGCGTCGTCATCCCACGACCGGCCGCCGGGAAGCCTCCAGGACGCCGCGACGATGCAGCCGTCGAGCCGCCCCGCAACGATGGCGTGGCGGCTTACCGCCGTGAGTCGCCAGGGCATGACGGTCGTGCCCAGCCGCGCCTGCACGCGGACCGACCCGTCCGCCCCGAGGCGGCTCACCGCGACGACCGCCACCACGCCGACGTCGCGGACCGCCTCCAGCGTGCGGCTGCGAGGCTCGGCGCCGCCGTCGTCATCGAGCACCTCGCGGGGCGGAAAAGACCACAACCAGGCGGCCCCGTCGCCGGTCGTGGCCGGTGCGTCCGGCAGGAGGACGCCCACTGTGGCGAGTACCGTCGGGGACTTCAGGACGGTCCGGCCATCGATCGTGAGGTCCCCGCGGTCGATGCCGACGTCCTCGCCGGGCAGTCCCACGACGCGTTTGAGGGCCTGTCCGTCGACGGCGCGGATCACCCAGCGGTCGAATCGCCGCGGGCGGCGGAACCGGTCGAGCGCGGGAAACACCGTGGTCGTCGCCACGTCGCCCGGCATCAGGCCGGGGGACATCGAGACGCCCTCGACGACGAACCGTGCCGGCACGGCGAGGAGCGACGTGGCGATTCCGGCCGCGGCGACCGCCGCGGTCAGGAGCCGACGGCGACCCATTGCCGGCTCGTGGCGCTGGCGAGCACCGCATCGCAGACCTTCTGGGTCTCCAGGGCGTCGCGGAACGTCGGATGGCACGGCTCCCGCCTCGCGTAGGCCTCGAGGAAGTCGGCCACCTGGTGTACGAAGGAATGCTCGTACCCGATCGCCAGACCCGGCACCCACCACCTGTCCATGTAGGGATGGTCGCCATCGGTGACGTGGATGCTCTTCCAGCCCCGCATCGGCCCCTCGTCCCGGTAGTCGAAAACCTGCAGGCGGTGGAGGTCGTGGAGGTCCCACTTGAGGCTCATGTGCTCGCCGTTGATCTCGAAGGTGTAGAGCGCCTTGTGGCCACGGGCATACCGGGTGCTCTCGAAGAGGCCCAGCGAACCGTTGGTGAAGTGGCAGAGGAACGAGCAGGCGTCGTCGATGTTCACCTTCTCGACCTTGCCGGTGAGCTGGTGCCGCCGCTCCTTCACAAACGTCTCGGTCATGGCGGTGACGTCGGCCACGTGACCGTTGAGCCAGAGCGCCGTGTCGATGCAGTGGGCGAGCAGGTCGCCCGTCACGCCGCTGCCCGCGGCGGCCGAATCGAGCCGCCACAGCGCCGCGCCCCCCTGGGGCAGGTCGGCGTTGATCGTCCAGTCCTGGAGGAACTCGGCGCGGTAGTGGAAGACCCGCCCGAGCTTCCCCGAGTCGATGATCCGCTTGGCGAACGTCACCGCCGGAATGCGGCGGTAGTTGTACCAGACCATGTTGGGCACGCCGGCCTTCTCGACGGCCTGGCACATCCGTTCGCCCTCGGCGGCGTCCATCGACAGCGGCTTCTCGCAGAGGATCGCCTTGCCGTGCCGGGCGGCCTCGATGGCGATCTCGGCGTGGAGGTTGTTGGGAGTGCAGATGTCGACGACGTCGATGTCGTCGGCGGCCACGAGCTTTCGCCAATCGGTCTCGACTCGCGCGTAGCCCCAGCGGTCGGCGAACTCCCAGGCCTTGGCGGCGTCCCGGGCGGCCACGGCCTGGAGCACGGGACGGTATTCCAGGTCGAAGAAGTCCTTGACCCGGTTGTAGCCGTTGGAATGGGCCCGGCCCATGAAGCCGTAGCCGATCATGCCGATGCGAAGGGGCTTGGTCATGCGGTGGGTTCCTCGTGGTCGTGGGGTTCAGGAGCCGCGGAACCCGGGTCCGCGGTCCGCCACGGAGGGGATTCCGGCCGTGGAATCGCTCCCAGCATACCGACGGAGGGCGGCCGATTTTCGGCGTGCGGCCCGCGCGGCGGCAGCGGGATCGTTCCACTCCCGCGGCGGGAGTTTAGACTGATCATGTCCGGTCGGCCGCAGCCCTGAGACCGCCCGTCGGCAGGAGACACCACGGATGCCACTGGCCCGGTCCCCCAGCGCCCGCGGGCTCGCGGTCGTGCTCGCCTGCGTCGTGGTGCTGGGGGGGCGTCGGGAGGCCGTGCCGCGGAGGAGTCGCGCGACCGCTTCCGCGACGACGTCGCGGCCAACGCCGAGGTCGAGCGGGTGATGCGGTCGTTCCAGGGCCGCGGCGCCGTCGGCGACGATTCGCAGCCGAAGCCCCCCGCCGAGGCGCTGGCGGCCTTCGACGTCGCCGACGGCTTCGCGGTCGACCTCCTCGCCGCCGAGCCCACGATCGCCCAGCCGATCCACCTGTCCTGGGACACCCGCGGCCGCTTGTGGGTGGTGCAGTACCGCCAATACCCGTTCCCGGCGGGGCTGAAGGTGGTCCGCTACGACCAATACCTCCGCGCGGTCTTCGACCGGGTGCCCGAGCCGCCGCCGCGCGGCACGAAGGGGGCCGACGTCGTGACGGTGCTCGAAGACGCCGATGGCGACGGCCGTTACGAGTCGGCCAAGGACGTGATCACGGGCCTCAACATCGCCACCAGCTGCGTGGTCGGCGCCGGGGGCATCTGGGTGCTCAATCCCCCCTACCTGCTCTTCTATCCCGACGCCGACGGCGACGACGTGCCCGATCGCGACCCGGAGGTGCGGCTCTCGGGCTTCGGCATCGAGGACACCCACGCCACCGCCAACAATCTCGTCTGGGGACCCGACGGCTGGCTCTACGGCGTCACCGGCAGCACCACGACCGGACTCGTCTCGAGCGACGTGACGAAGGACGTCGCCTTCCAGGGACAGCTCGTCTGGCGGTACCACCCGGCGACCCGGGTGTTCGAGATCTTCGCCGAAGGGGGTGGCAACACCTACAGCCTGGAGATCGACGCCAAGGGCCGCGTGTTCTCCGGGTCCAACTACGGCGGCACCCGCGGCATGTTCTATCCGCAGGGCTCCTACGCGGAGAAGAACTGGGGTAAGCACGGCCCGCTCACCAACCCCTACGCCTTCGGCCACTTCATGCACATGCGGCACGAGGGGGACGACGTGCGGTTTCCCCAGACCTTCGCGATCGAGGAGGGGGGCCGTTTCCCCGCCCCCTATCGCGGCGCCGTGATCGCCGGCAATGCGCTGCACAACCGGATCTGGGCGAGCACGCTCCTGCCCGACGGCTCCACCTACCGGACGGTCGACCTGCCGCCGCTCGTGGTGTCGCGGGACCACTGGTTCCGTCCCGTGCACGTGGCCATGGGGCCGGACGGCGGCCTGGCCATCGCCGACTGGTACGACTGCCGGCTCACCCACGTCGATCCTCGCGACAACTGGCACAAGGCCTCGGGGCGGATCTACCGGCTGCGGGCCGCGGACGCGCCCCCCCTGGCCCCCTTCGACCTCGAGCGGCAGTCGGCTGACGAGCTCGTGGAACTGTTCGGCCACGCCAACCGCTGGTTCCGCCAGACGGCCGTCCGTGTGCTCGCCGAGCGGGGCGACCGTGGCATCGTGCCGCGGCTGCGGGCGCTCGTCGAGGGGAATGATCCCGGGGCGCTTGAGGCCCTCTGGACGGTCTATCGACTCGGCGGGCTCGACGATGCGCTCGCGATCGAGTGCCTGCGGCATCCCGATCCTCACGTGCGCCGCTGGACCGTGCGGCTCGTGGGCGACGATCGGCGGGCATCGCCGGATCTGGCCGCGGCGCTCGTGGAGCTGGCCGCCCGCGAGGGCGACGTGCAGGTCCGCGCGCAGCTGGCCTCCACGGCCAAGCGGCTCCCCGGCGGGGCCTGCCTGCCGATCGTGAGGGCGCTGGCCGCCCGCGACGAGGACGCCGCCGATCCCCATCTGCCGCTCTTGATCTGGTGGGCGCTGGAGTCGCAGGCCGACTCCGACCGCACCGCGGTCGAGGCCTTGTTCGCGGACCGGGCCTTCTGGGACCTGCCGATCGTCGACGGCTTCCTCGTCGAGCGGACGATGCGGCGCTACGCCATGACCGATCGCCGCGAAGATCTCGACACCTGCACGCGACTCTTCGCGCTGGCCCCCGACGACCGCCGCCGCGAGCGGCTCGTCGCCGGACTGCTCGAGGCCTTCCGCGGCCGGCGGATCGAGGGCCTGCCCCCCGAACTCGCCGCGGCGATCGACGCCCACCGGGCGGCCGCCGGGTCGGACGACCTCGCGCTCGGACTCCGACTGGGCGATCCCAAGGCGATCGCCACGGCGCTGGCGACGCTCGCCGACGAGGGGGCCGACCTGTCCCGGCGGCTGGCCTGCATCGAGATTCTCGGCCAGACAAAGCAGCCTCGGGCCGTCGAGCCGCTGCTGCGGCTGGTCTCGCAGGACGGCTCGCCCGCGGTCCGCCGCGCGGCGCTGGAGACGCTGTCGGGCTTCCCCGACCCGGAGATCGGCCCGGCGGTGGTGAAGGCCTACCATCAGGCGCTCGCCGCCGACCCCGACCTGCGGGCCGCCGCCTGGAAGCTGCTCGCCTCCCGGCCGGCCTGGGCCGTGCTGTTGCTCGGCGAGGTGGCGGGCGGGCGCATCGATCGCGGCGCGCTGCCGCACGACCTCGTGCAGGCGTTGTCGCTTTTGCCCGACCCCGAGGTGCAGGCCGCCGTCGAGCGGCTCTACGGCCGCGTGCGGCCGACGGCGACGGAAACGGAGGAGCGGATCGCGGCGATCGTGCGGCTCGTGCGCCAGGGAGGTGGCGACGCCGCCGCGGGCCGCGTCCTGTTCGCCGCCAAGTGCGGCACCTGCCACGCCCTGTTCGGGACCGGCGGGGGGATCGGGCCCGACCTCACCGGCTACGAGCGGACGAACCTCGACTTCCTCGTGCCGGCGATCGTCGACCCCAGCTCCGCGATCCGCGAGGAATACACGAACTTCGTCGTCGTGACCGCCGACGGCCGCACGCTCACCGGCCTCGTCGCCGACCAGGACACCCGCACGCTCACCCTCCGCGGGGCCGATGGCCGCACGACGCTCCTCGACCGCGACGACATCGAGGAGCTCAGGGCCCTGCCGGTGTCGCTGATGCCCGAGCGGCTCCTCGACGACCTCGGTGAACAGGGCCTTCGCGACCTCTTCGCTCACCTCACCAGCCGTGCCCCGGCGCCGGTGCCCATGCCGCGGCCCGATTCAGCGGCACCGTGAAGCGGCGCGGCCCTCCGGGCCCGTCGCTCGACGGTATGCCGCTCAGGTGGGCCACGCGCGGTCGGCCTGCCTGCGGACCGGGTGGCTGACATCACGGCCGGATCGGGTATGACCAGGGAGCCGGTTTTCCAACCCCCTTCGGCCTCGGACCGATGCAGTGGGTCCGCGAGCGGAGGCTCGAACGTTTCCGGGCGAAGCTTCTGGCGGCACCGCGTGATGCGACGGTTGCCATGATCGCGTCGTCGTGCGGCATCACGCGGGTGGCGACGACGACCGCCGTCTACGCCCGCTGCTTCGGCGAACGTCCTTCACAGACGCTCCGCCGTCGGGGGTCGTGAAGGTGACCGCGGGCAGCGTGATAGACTCGGCGGGAGCATGGGTCACGGACCCCGACACGCCTGCGGAGCATCACGCCGTCCATGCGGCTGCGAACCTGGGCACTCCTCGCCGGCGTGCTGGCCGCCTCGCCCGTAGCCGCCCAGATCGTGGCCACGGAACTGGCCGTGATCTCCGGCACGGTGGAGTCGGTGACGAGGGAGGGGCTCACGATCCGGGACGACGACGGCACGTCGTGGACGGTTCGGGTGCAGGGGAAGGACCACAGGGGCATCGCCCTGGGCGACGGCACGCTGCTCTCCGCACCGGCCGAGGTCAGCGTCCGCGGCGAGTTCCCCGCCGCCGGGCTCAAGCCCGGACAGGTCGTCCGGTTCCGCTGCCGGATGGATCAGGCCGGCAAGGCTGAGCAGCCCGTGGCCGACCTGACGGTCGTCGACGGCGGCGACGGGAAGCTCGGCGTCACCGCCGGTGGCGGGACGGAGCCCGCCGCCCCGACGGAGGCGGTGGAGCGGGTGATCAACGCCACGGTGAAGACGGTCGCTGCGAAGCGGCTCGTCGTGGAGCTGCCGCGGGACAAGGCCTTCAACCGCAAGACCGTGCTCTCCGTGCCGCTCGCCGAAGGGGCTTCGGCCCGGCTCGTCAGCGACGACCCCGCCCGGATCGAGCCCGGGGCCCGCGTTGTGCGGCTGGAGGCGCTGCGGCTGGAATCGGGCGACCTCGTGGCCCGGTCGGTGGACGTGGAGAACGCCACGGCCGCCCGGGTCGCCGACAAGGGGGACGAACCGCTCGAGCGGAAGTTTCGCGGGCTCTCGGCCGAGGCCCCGGCCCTGCCGCGGCTGGTGCGGTCGGCGCACTTCGCGTTCGTGACCGACGTGTCGGACCGGGAGTGGGCCGTCATCTCCTTCAAGCTCGAGCGCATGGTGTCGGCACTGGAGAAATTCCTCGGGCGCCGGCTGACGGGCGTAGTCGAGGGCTTCGTGGCCCGCGACCTGGCGAAGTTCCCGGCGGGCACGATCGACGACGCCTTCGGCATCGAGAAGATCCGGCGGGGCGAGGGGGTGTGCGTCAACTCGCGGCTCGGGCCCCAGCGGCACGCGCGGCTCTATTCCTGCGCCGACCACGGCGTGATCCAGCACGAGTGCGTCCACGGCATCTGCCATCTGTCGTTCGGGTCGACCGGGCCCACCTGGCTCGCGGAGGGTCTGGCGGAACTGGGGAACTACTGGCGGGAAGGTGATCCGACGATCGACCTTCCCGCGCCGGTCGTCGCCTACCTGCAGAGCACGGAGCCGAAACGGAAGCTCCTGGAGATCGCGGTGCCGGGGCGAACCGCAGCGGGCGGCTGGCAGGACTACGCCTGGCGGTGGGCCCTCTGCCACCTGCTGGCCAACAACCCCAACTACTCCAGCCGGTTCGTGCCGCTGGCCGTGGCCCTGATGGAGGAACGGGACGGAGTGTCGTTCGAGAGCGTCTACGGCCCGGTGGCCCGCGAGATCTCGTT
>JBIIUP010000157.1:0-7370 GCA_044339885.1 Pirellulales bacterium
AGGAGCGAAAAGTCCTCGCTGAACCGGGCCGCCCGCAGGCCGAGGATGAGCCCGGGCAGGAAGCCCCGTTCGGCGTGGCGGGTCCATTGTCCCTGCGGTGACATCACGAGTTGGTCGCGGCCCAGCCGGCGGCGCAGCTTGTAGTTGCACTCCAGGCTGTTGAGGTCCGAGCGGACTGTGGTGTAGGCGCGGGTGGCACCGTTGAAGCCCGGGGCGGCGTAGTTGAGCGGGGTCACGAGGACGCCGTCCGCCAACGCATTCCAGCCCTGCTCGTTGTTCCAGCCCATGCCGCCGTAGAAGACCACCTCCACCGAACGATCACGGTCGAGATAGTCGCGGCCGAGGGACTTGCCCAGCGTGATTCGCGCGCCGGGCGAGAGGTTGTAGGTCTGGCCGTACGTGGTGTAATTGACGGGTCCCCGGGTCGGGGAGAGAGCGGGCTGGGTGTCCTGGACGATGACCTTCCGGTCGCCGCGGCTGCGGTGCATCCACAGCGATTCGCCGCCGAAGTACCAGCCCCCGCTCCAGAACCAACGCCCCGAGCTGGCTTCGTAGGGCATCTCGTCGAGTTCGAGCTGGTCGAGGAACATGCCGTCCGCCGCCCGGGCGGAGACGTCGAGCACCGATGGCGCCTCCCCGGGCGCGGCGAGCAGTTCCGCCCCGATCGGCTCATCGGTCGGCAGGACGGCAGCCGCGCCGGCGTCGCCGAGGGATGGCAGCTGCAGGGGCGACGCATCCTCGAACTGGCCGGCGAACGCGGCCGGAGCCACCTCCGCGGCGGCCTCGGCGCCGTCCTCGGTGAGCACCGTCACGACCGGCGGCTCCGCCCGGCCCGGGGTCGCCGGCCAGCTCAGGGCCGCGCAGCCGAGACCCAGCAGCACGGTGATTCGGAAGGCACGCGGTGGGGCGATCACGGGACGGCTCACGTTTGGAGACGATGGCGGACCAGGTCTGCATGGACGTCACGGTCATCGTCATCGGTGCAGCCGGAACCACAGGAATTTTCGTCACCGTCGGATCCCGGTTGCCCAGCCTGCCCAGGCTCCCGGGCTCACGGTCCTCGGTCGCGGCCGCCGCACGGCCGGAACACCCGCGACAAACGGACGATCTCCCGTCCCGCTGGAGCCGCCCGGTCCGCACGATCGATGACACCAGCGGCTCTTTCCCGGATGGATGCCCTCGATGGCCATGCTTCCCAAGCGTCACCACCTCATGCTCGCGGGCCCGCTGCTGTTCATGGTGGGCATGCAGTTCCGCATGGTCGAATCGTTCACGCTCAACGAGCGGTCGACGCGGTTCGTCGCGGCCCAGATGGGGAGCGGGGCCCCGGTCCAGAACGCCGCCTGGCAGAACGCCCCCATCCGCAAGGTGATCGCCCCGCCGCGGTGGCTCGGGCTGGCCCTCATGTCGGTGGGCGGGGTGCTCACCTTCCAGGGCGTGTCGGGGCGGGGAACCGCCGCGTCCTGACCGATCCAGGCCCGCCAGACCGCCTGCTGGGCACGTGTGATCCGCGTCAGTCCCGCGGCTGCCCGGACGATTCCTGATCGGCCGCGTCGACCAGTTCGATCTGGTCGGGATCGTCGACCACGATCTGGGCTCGCCCCTTGTACGAGGCGACCACGCCCCGCACGCGGATCGTCCGGTCGAGGAAGTGGAGGGCGGGGTTGTGGATGCCGGCATCACGAAACCGGGCCAGGCCTTCCTTGAAGATCACGACGGTGAAGTTCCCCGATGCGTCACGATCCCGGCTGGAGTTGAGGAAGCACATCCGCTTGTCGGCCAGCGCCCGGGCGGCCCGCACCACCATCTCGACGGCGCACTCCTCCCCCACGTGCTCGGCGGCGTCCCGGGCCGCGATGGTCGGCGGGGCGGCCGTGTCGGTGCCGGTGCCCTCGCCGCGGAGCGTGCCGCCGGCGAAGGCCGCGGCGAGGCAGCCGGCGACCAGTCGCGCCGGCCAGGTGGAGCTGCGGGATCGGGGCATGGCGACACCCAAGGGCGGGCCCGTCGTCACGCCGCGTCGACGCCCGGGCTCTCCCCGAAATAGTACTTCCGGGCGTCGGGATTCGCGAGCACCTCCTGGGCGGTGCCATGACAGAGCACCTTGCCGGCGCGGATCACGTAGCTGCGGTCGGTGATCGCCAGCGTCTCGCGCTCGCGGTGGTCGGTGATCAGGATCGAGATGCCGTCGTCCCGCAGCGACTTGATGATCTTCTGGATCGAGTGGATCGTGACCGGATCGATGCCCGTGAAGGGCTCGTCGAGGAGGATGATCCGCGGCTCGGTGATCAGGCAGCGGGCGATCTCCAGCCGCCGCTTCTCGCCGCCGGAGATGTAGTGGGCCCGCGAGCGGCGGATCTTCACGATGTCGAACTGCTCGAGCAGCTGCTCGCACCGCCGCCGTCGCTCCTTGGGCGGCATGCCGATGAGCTCCATGATCGCCAGCAGATTCTGCTCGACGGTGAGCTTGCGGAACACGCTCTGCTCCTGGGCCAGGTAGCCCATGCCGCCGTCCCGCGCCCGCTTGTACATGGGCCAGTCGGTCACCTCGGCGTCGTCGAGCAGCACCCGGCCGGAGTCGGGGATCACGATGCCGCAGGTCATGCGGAAGCTCGTGGTCTTGCCGGCCCCATTGGGGCCGAGCAGGCCCACGATCTCGCCGGACTCGACGTGGAAGTCGACGCCGTCGACGACCCGCCGCCGCCCGTAGTTCTTCACGAGCCCTTCGACACTCAACAGCGGCATCGGGAGAGGATCCTGTCGGGCACGCGGCCGGCCCCGGCCGCCGGTCACCGCACGAATCCCATCCTCCCGAAGTTCGGCCACGAGGGCAATCGCACTTCCATGCCACGAAACCGCAGCGGGACGCTCCATTTCGCCGGGATCGCGTGCGGCCAGAAGATGGCCAGGGCCCGGCCCACGATGAGGTGCCGGTCCACGTGGTGCAGGGGCTCCGTGGGCGTGCCCCAGGCCCGACTGTCCTTGCTGGCCGAGGAGTTGTCGCCGAGCATGAAATACTGGCCGGCGGCGAGCGGGAAGCTGAGGACGTCCTCTTCGGGCTCGTGGCCGGCCATCGCGGCGGCGCTGCCGGTGGCGATGTAGTAGACGTCGCGGAGCACCCGCAGCCGGCCCAGCCGCACGTCGCAGCCCTCCGCCGTCACGCCCACCGGCGCCAGGTCTCCCGCCTCGCGATCCCCCGGCTGCGCCCCCGCCGCGACGGGCCGGGCCGCGATCGCCGTCTCGAGGGTGCTCGGCCACGTCGTCTCGCCGTCGCAGGTGACGCGGCGGCCATCCACGAACAGCGACAGTTCGTCGTCGACGTTGGCGAAGAGCAGCGTCCAGGACCCGCGGCCCCGCACGCTCGAGCGGCCGACGGCCGCCGCGCCGGCGGCCGCGTTGGCCCGGACGATCTCGATGCGGCCGTCGGCCAGGTCGATCGTGCAGCGGTGGACGGCTCCGGCTTCCACGAGATCGAGCACCAGGCGCCCGGCTGCGGACTGGCTGCGGAGCTCCAGCTCCACGGCCAGGTCGCCCACCCAGTGCGGCCCGATCGACTCCGCGTTGTAGGGCTGGAAGTCACCGACGAACCTCGGCTCCGCCCGATCGGCGACGGAAAGGCCCCGTTCGAGATCCTGCCAGTCGTCCGGAGTCGGCACCAGGTGCCGGTAGCGGAGCGTCGCGGCGGCGCCGTCCGGGCAGGCGACGGCGAAGGAGCGTCCCGCGTCGTCGGTCGTCCAGCGGCCGGCGGCGCGGCCGTCACCGGTCGACCAGTCGGCCCACGCGGCCGGCCAGCCCGCCTGCACCAGCCGCTGGGAGACGTGGGCCGAGTCGTGCACGGGCTGGAGCATCGCGCGGAGCGTGGTGGCGGGCTTGCGGGCGATCGCGGCCGCACCGTCGCCGCGGGCCGTCCAGATGTCGCCGGCGGCGATGGATACCGTCTCGCCGGGCAGGCCCACGAGCCGCTTGATGTAGTTCGTCTTGGCGTCCTCCGGATACTTGAAAACGACCACGTCCCAGCGGGCCGGGTCGACGAAGTCATAGGCGAACTTGTCGACGAGGATCCGGTCGCCGCTGAAGGACGGATAGTCGGGCTTCGAGCGGCGCTCGCCGCCGACCTCCTCCGTGAGCGGCATCACGCGGCCGCAGTTCGGGCAGCGGGCCTGCGGCACGAGCTTCGCGGCGACGGCCCGCCTGAGGGCGGCGATTCGAGCGGGGTCGCCGCCGGCCGCCTCGACGGCGGCGAGTTCAGCCCGGCGGCGCTGCGCCTCCTCGTCCTCCTCGGCGCTGCACCCGACCCGGTAGTCCTGGCCGCAGGCATCGCAGCAGAGGTCCTTGTGCCGACCCATGAGCGTCGTCGCCATCGAGCCGGTGGGGATCACGAAGGCCTCGGCCTCGAACGCCCGAAAGAGCAGGGCCAGCGTGAAGGCGACGACGATCGACTCCACCGTCTCGCGGCCGAAGGCCCGCGGGTCGCGGGGGGCCCCCTGCGGCCGACCGGACCGCAGCTCCGCCGGCCTGCCCGTCCGCTCCCGGCGGCCGCCCGGCTGCGTCGTTGCGGTCATCTCGATCCTCCGCCCTGGGGGGCCCGGAACACGCGCGGTGCCGCCCGGCACCGACCGTTCCAGGCTACTCCGTTCGTCGGGCCGGCAACAATGGTTCGCGGCCCGGCGCCTCAGCGGCCGAGCAGCCCGTCCACCTCGGCCCCGACGTCGGCGTAGGTGAAGGGTCGTCCGAGCCTCCGGGCCGCGTCGTCGTCGTCGAGCCGCCGCGCCAGCGTGCCATCAGGCCGCCAGATGAAGACCGCCGGCACGCTCGCCAGGCCGAGCTTTCGGTACATCGCGTCGGCCTCCTCGCTGGCGAGGAGGTTCTCGATCTCCCCCGCCCCCACGCGGGACAGGAATTCGCGGACCCGCGGCAGCGACTCCTCGACCGTGCCGATCCCCTCGTAGTCGAAGGACAGCGACAGGCAGGCGACCTCCGGGCGGCTGCGGGCCAGCGCCACCAGCCCCGGGAATTCCCGGATGCATGGCGGGCAGGCCGTGCTCCAGCAATCGAGCACGACGACCCGGCCGCGGTGCGCGGCCACGGCGGCCAAGAGCCCGTCGTGGTCGACGAGCCGCACCACGACCTCGGGGGCGGCGGCCGGCTGCGGCTCCGGGCCGCGGCAGCCGCCGGCGAGGATCGCGAGGGTCCCCAGGATGCTGCACAATGCCACTTCCGAGATCCGCATGCCCCGCTTCGAACACATCCGACACAAGCCTCCCGAACGGCTCGCGGCGCCGCGCGAGCTGGTGGTCGTCTGCGCGGCGATGCGCAGCAACGTGAACCTCTCGCACATCGTACGCACCTGCGGCTGCTTCGGCATCGGCCGCGTCGTGGCCTGCGGCGCCGCCGGGCTGCACGGGCGGATCGCCCGCGACGGCGCCGACTCGGTGACCCTCGTCGTCCACCGCAGCCTGCCCCCGGTGCTCGACCGGCTCCGGGCCGACGGCTACGAGCTCGTCGGCCTCGAGCAGACGACGGGGTCGGAGCGGCTCTTCGACTTCCGCTTCGCGCCGCGGACGGCGATCGTCGTGGGGAACGAGCGGACGGGCCTGGAGGCCGACGTGCTGGCGCGTCTCGACCGGGTCGCCGAGATTCCGCTGGCGGGCATGCCGCACAGCCTCAATGCCGCCACCTCTGCGGCGATCGCGGTCTACGAATACTGTCGCCAGCACCCGGGGGGCGGGGCCCCGTGACGCTCGTCATCGGCACCGATGAGGCCGGCTACGGACCGAACCTCGGTCCGCTCGTGGTGGCGGCCACCGCCTGGCGGGTGGCCGCCACCGCCGAGGGCTGCGAGACCGCATTCGCGGCGGCCCAGGCGGCGGATGTGCCGTGGGGCGACTCGAAGCGGGTGTACCGCGGCGGAGGCATGGCGGCGCTGGAGACCGGAGCCCTCGTCGGCCTGGCCCTCGCCGGCGGCGGTCGGCCGGCCGACGCCGCCGCGGTCGCCGCCGCCTTTGGGAATCTGGGGCCGGACCGGGAGCCGCGGTCTTGGGCTGCGATCGCGGTGCCGCATGCCGCCGAGCCGGCCGAAGTCGAGCGGCTGGAGCCGCGGGTCGGGGCCGCTCTGGCCGGCCAGGGCATCGCGTTGCTGGCGATCCGCTGCCGGGTCATCGCGGCCTCCGAGTTCAACCGTGCGCTCGACGGCGGCCTCAACAAGGCCGACCTGCTCTCGCAGTCCACGCTCCAGCTCGCCGCCGAGCTGCGCGGCCAGTTCGCGGCCGAGCCGGCGGTCGTGTGGTGCGACCGACACGGGGGCCGGCGGCGGTACGCCGGACTCGTGGCCCGGCACTTCGGCGAGCCGCTGGTGAGCGTCATCGCCGAGACGGCGGCCCGGTCGGCCTACGAGGTTCCGGCGGCGGGCTGCCGGATCGAGTTCAGCGTCGGGGGCGAGTCGCGGATGCCGGTGGCCCTGGCGAGCATGACCGCGAAGTACCTCCGCGAGCTGGCGATGGTCGACTTCAACGCGGAGTGGTGCCGCCGCGTGCCGGGACTGGCCCCCACCGCCGGGTATCCGGTCGACGCTCTGCGCTGGCGGAATGCGGCGGCCGCCGCGGTCGATCGTGCCGGCGTGCCGTGGGACGACCTGTGGCGTCGGGCCTGACCCGACTTGCCCCGCGGTCGCCCGCCCCGCAGAATCGGCGGGATGGCCACGCTCACGACCCGCTTGTATGTCATCCGCCATGCCGTCGCCGAGGATCTGGCGGCCGACGGGGACGACCGCTCCCGCCGACTGACGAAGAAGGGGCGCAAGGCGTTCGCCCGGCTCGTCCGCCGGCTCGCGGAGGCCGGCATGGAGGTCGACCTCGTGGCCACCAGCCCGCTGGTCCGGACCCGTGAGACGGCGGAGATCCTGGCTGCCGAACTCGGGGAACCGCGGATCGAGGTCGTCGACGCCCTGGCGCCGGGCTGCGACTGGCAGGCAGTCGTGGAGTGGACGGTCCAGCAGGATGCGGCGCGGGTCGCGTGGGTGGGGCACGCGCCGTGCGTCGGGAGGCTGGTGGCCCTCACGATCGGCGACGGTTCCGCCGGGATCCGCATGCAGAAGGGCGCGGTCGCCGCGATCAGGCTCGACGACGGCCCGGGGCAGCCCGGCGAACTGGAGTGGCTGGCGACGCCCGACCTCGTCGGCTGAGCCGCGCCCGGGAATCGGGGCGGCTCCACCCGGCCAGCGCTGCCGTCTACACTATGGGGGTCATGCCGCCGCTGCCGCCCTGCGCCGCAGGTCCGGCGGTCCATCAGGGAGTCCCAGCCGTGCCCTCTTCCACCGCCCTGCCCGTGCTCCTGTCGCCCGCCTTCCGCCGCGGGATGGCTGGCGTCGCGATCGC
>JBIIUP010000018.1:0-23290 GCA_044339885.1 Pirellulales bacterium
GGCGGTCCAGGCCATGCTCGAGCGGGCGGCGGAGCGCGGACTCCAGGTGATCGTGCTGTCGTGCAATCACCGGGACTACGACGGGCTCGGTGCCGTCACCCACGAGCTCACGCGGGCCTGAGCCACTCCCAGAGCCGGAGTGGAGCGATGGCCGGTGGGTGCCTCGGGGTCGCGGTTGCCCGCCCCCGAAGGGGAGTCCGCCGTGATCGTGGAGCGGGCGCGAGTGTCCCACCCCTGCACCCCACGCTCCGCCGGACAGCGCTCCAGCGGCCGCGCGTCGTGATTCCGAAGCGGTTCATCGCGAGCAGGTGGCACGACCGCCAGCGGGTCCACGTCTCGCGCGCCCTGGCTGAGTCCGCGGCCACGGATCCCGACGATGTCCGCGCCGGCACACTGATGAAGCTCATGATCGCCGTGCGGGCCACCGTGCTCCGCGACGGCCTGCCCAGGGAGACTCCCGTGGCGGGGCTCGCTCCGCTTCCGGCGCTCTCGTGGCCGTGCCTGGCCATGACGATCGTCTGCTGCGCCGTGTTGACGATGGCGGTCAAGGCATGGCTGCTGCGGAGGCGCTGGATCTGATCGGGTCACGGGCCGCATGCACTCCGTGGCGGCCGGCCGTTGCACCAATCACCGGTGCGCGGGAGACTTCGGAGGCATGCGCCCCTGCAGCCGAACCACCGCAGCACTCCGCCCGCTCGGCTGGTTCGCCGCCGTGCTGGCGTGCCTCACCACGGCGGCGGCCCGTGCCGAGCCCGCACGTCGGGCAGGCCCTCCCAACATCGTGTTCATCCTGATCGACGACCTCGGCTGGACCGACCTGGGGTGCTTCGGGAGCGGCTACTACGAGACGCCGCACATCGACCGGTTGGCCGCAGAGGGCATGCGACTGACGAGCCATCACCACTGCCCGAACTGCGTCCCGACGCGGGCTGCGTTGATGACGGGGCAGTACGGCCCGCGCACCGGCGTCTACACCGTCGGAAGCATCGAGCGATTCGAATGGAGCCGGCGGCCGCTGCGGCCCGTGGACAACGTCGAGAACCTGCCGCTGGACCGCGAGATCGTCGCTGCCGCACTGGGCCGGGCCGGTTACGCGACCGCCATCTTCGGCAAGTGGCACCTCGGCGAGCGGGGCGGGCATCACCCCGGCCGCCGCGGGTTCGACGAGGCGATCACGACGATGAACAACCACTTCGGTTTCACCACGAGACCGCCCGTACCCCATGCGGCCGACGAGTATCTGGCCGACTTCCTCACCGACAGGGCTGTCGATTTCATCACCCGGCACGCCGCCGAGCCCTTCTTTCTGTACCTCGCGCACTTCGGTGTGCACGAGCCCTTCGAGGCCAAGTCGGACCTGAAGAAGCGCTTCGCCGACAAGCCGGCCGTCGGCGGTCATGGCGATCCGACCTACGCGGCGATGATCGCCTCCGTCGACGAGAGCGTCGGCCGCGTCGTCGGAACGCTGGCGGAACTCGGCCTCACGGACGACACCCTCGTGATCGTCACCAGCGACAACGGGGGCCTGGGCGGCTACGAGCGGGAGGGAATCGTCGTTGCCGAGCGGCTGGGGCGGTCCGGAGGCATCACCGACAATGCCCCGCTTCGCAGCGGCAAGGGAAGCCTCTACGAGGGAGGAATCCGCGTGCCGTTCGTCGCGAAGTGGCCCGGCGTCACGACTCCCGGCGGCACCACGGACGAACCGACGGTCCACGTCGACCTCTATCCGACGTTCCTCGAGGTCGCCGGTGCGGCGAAGCCGGCGCATCCGCTCGACGGGGAGAGCCTGGTGAAGCTCTTCCGAGACCCTGCCGCCCGGCTCGAACGCGACGCGATCTTCCAGCATTTTCCCGGGTATCTCGGGGCCCGCGCGGGGACCTGGCGGACGACGCCGGTGAGCGTCGTCCAGGCGGGCAGGTGGAAGCTCATGGAGTTTCTGGAGGATGGCCGGCTCGAGCTCTACGACCTGGAGTCCGACCTGGGCGAGACCCGCAATCGCGCCGCCGACATGCCCGACATGACGCGACGGCTCCATGAACGGCTCGTCGCGTGGCGCCGGGAGGTGGGGGCGCAGATGCCTACGTTAAACGCCGACTCCGCCCAGCCCGTCGACCCTTGAGCCGCCGGCCGCCGCCCGGTCCGCCACGGGCCCGGATGACTTCCCGGGCCGCGGCTCACTCGGCCTGCAACAGGCTCTTGAGCCGGGCAGAGGCCGTCCGCCCCAGCGGCAGCGGCTCCCGCACGCCTGCGAAGAGCACGAGGGTCTGGTCCCGGGACTGCCAGCGGGTCGTCGTGATCGCGGGTAGCTGCACGATGAGGGACCGGCTGATCCGATGAAATCGGTCCGCGGGCAGGTGGGCCTCCCACTCCGCCATCGTCCGCCGCACGAGCAGCGGCTCGTCACCGCCGATCTGCACGCGGGTGTAGTTCTGAACCGCCTCGATCCAGGCGATCTCGGCGAAGGCCACCCGCTTGTTCATGGTGCCCCGGTGCATCGAGATGGTCACCGCGTCGTCGGAGTCCAGCGTCGGGGTGCAGGCCTCGGACGGCACCTCGGCCGTCCCGTCGGCGGAGTCCGCGACGGCCGACTCCCCGCACCGCTGCGGCAATCGGTCGAGCGCGATGGCCAGACGGTCGGCGCTCACGGGCTTGAGCAGATAGTCGATCGCCCCGCCCCGGAACGCCTCGAGGGCGTAGCCGTCGTCGGCCGTCACGAGCACCACCTTGGTCCGCTCGGGCACCCGTGACACGAGGTCGACTCCGAGCCGGCCCGGCATGTGAACGTCGAGGAAGACGATGTCGGGCCGGCGCCGGGCGAGGAACCGCTCCGCGTCGTCGACGGAGCGGGCGGAACCGATGACGTCGACGTCATCGTGGGCCTCGAGCAGCCGCGTCAGCCTCTCGATCGCCATCGGCTCGTCATCGACGACCAGGGCCGTGATCACGACGCAGTCTCCAGGACGCTCTCGTTCGCGGGGGCGGCGTATTCGGGGGCAAGGGGCACGTGGATCACGACCCGAACCCAGCCGTCCTCCTCGTGGGTCGTCACGACCGCCTCGGGACCGCCGTTGAGCGCCAGCCGCCGGCGCAGCGTCTGCAGGCCTGTGCTCGGCGAGCGATCCGTGTCGGGGGGAATCCAGCGGCCGGTGTTGGCCACCTCGATGAACAACCGATCGGCCTTCCGCCAGGCTCGCACGGCGACCTGGAGCGGCCCGTCGTCGCCGCCGCTGCCGTATTTCACCGCGTTCTCCACGAGCGGCTGCACCATCATCGGCAGCACGGGAATCCGACGCACGTCGCGATCGCAGTCGACCCGGCACACGAGCCGGTCGCGAAATCGGATCGCCTGGATCGTGAGGTACTGCTCGATCGCGTCAAGCTCCGTCGCCAACGGCTCCAGCACCGCCGAGGGGCGGAGCATGAACCGCAGGTAGTCGGCCAGGGCCTGCGTGATCGTGTCGATCGCCTCGGGGTCGTCGCGGCTGGCCGCGATGGTGTTGAGGGAGTTGAAGAGGAAGTGGGGGCTGACCTGCTGCTGAAGCAGGTGCAACTCGTTGCGGAGCGCCAAGGACTCGGCCTCCATGGCCCGAAACTCGGCGGCACCGCGCTCCCGGGACAGCTGATGTCCGAAGTACAGTCCGGACCACATGGCGAGCAGGCCCAGGTGCGTCAGGAGCATGGCCACCAGCCCCTGGCGGTCCAGGTCGGCAGCCGGCGCCTGCAACCTGGCGAAGGCCACGTCGAGGATCGTGAGGACGACGGCCGCCGTGAGGACGCCGCCGCCGATCAGGCCGGCCCGGGAGACTCCGACCGAACCGAGCAGGCGGTCCTGCTTCGACAGCCAGCGGATGACCGCCGTGGCGACGAAACAGCCGCCGATCCGCAGCACCACGAACCTGCCCGGTTCCGGGATCGCCGGCCGGAAGGCCTCGATGACGACCAGAAGCGCTGCCCCGATCGCGGCCCAGAACGCCGTGTGCGCCATCCAGAAGCAGATTTCCCGGACGGCGTGCGGCTCTCGGCAGGCGGACGCGTTCGGGCGGCGGAGGGTGGGCTGCATGGCGGAGGGTGGGCGGAAGGCCGCAGGGAACTCTTGAGCATAGCGGAAAGCTCGTCCCGTCGCCCGTCACCCGCGTGCAACCGGCCGCGGCCGCCGCCGCACCGTGGTCACGCCTGCAGCCGCCAGCGCCGTCGGAGGCAGCCGTTTCCGACGGTCAGCCCGCCCGCACCAGCACGAGCGAGGCGTTGTGCCCGCCGAATCCGAAGTTGTTCGACATGACGACGTCGAGCCGGGCCTCGCGGGCGACCCGCGGCGTGTAGTCGAGATCGCACGCGGGATCCGGTGTCTCCAGGTTGATGGTCGGAGCGATGACGCCCCGATGGAGGGTCAGCGAGCAGACCACCAGTTCGATGCCGCCGCTCGCCCCCAGCGTGTGCCCGAGCTGGCTCTTCGTGCTGGAGAGCGCCAGCCGGCGGGCGTGGCTGCCGAACACCCGCTTCACGCCGGCCGTCTCCGCCTGGTCCCCCAGCGGCGTGCTCGTGCCGTGGGCATTGATGTAGCCCACGGCTTCCGGCGGCGTGCCGGCGTCCCGCAGGGCCGCGACCATCGCCTGCGACGCCCCGGCCCCCTGTTCATCGGGCTGGGTGATGTGACCGGCATCGCCACTGGCTCCATACCCCTTGAGCTCGCCGTAGATCCGGGCGCCGCGGCCCCGCGCGTGCTCCCATTCCTCGAGGACGACGACGCCCGCCCCCTCCGCGAGCACGAATCCATCGCGGTCCGCGTCGAAGGGGCGGCTCGCCCGGGTCGGCTCGTCGTTGCGGAACGACAGGGCCCGCATGTTCTGGAATCCGGCCAGCGCGATCGGGGTGAGCGCCGCCTCGCTTCCCCCGGCCACCATGATGTCGGCGTCGCCGTGCTGGATCATCCGCAACGCACTGCCGATCGAATTGGCGCCGCTGGCGCAGGCGGTGGCGATCGCGATGTTCGGCCCCTTCATGCCGAACCGGGTGGACACGTGACCGCTGGCGGTGTTGAGCAGCAGCTTCGGGATGAAGAAGGGCGAGACCTTGTCGACTCCCTTCGTGAGCATCCGCTCGTACTGGGTCTCGAACTCCTGCAGGCCGCCGATGCCCGAACCGATGGCCACGCCGCAGCGGTAGGGCTCCTCCCGAGCGACGTCGAGGCCGGAGTCGGCCACCGCGTCGACGGCGGCGGCGATGGCGAATTGCGCGTATCGATCGAGACGCCGCAGTTCCTTGGGATCGGCGATGTCCTCCCGCTCCGGCTCCCAGGGCACCTGCCCGCCGAGACGCACGCGGTAGCCGGTGACGTCGAAGAGGGTCACCGGGCCCACGCCGCTGTCGCCGCGGACGAGCCGATCCCAGAACGTGTCGACGTTCCGACCCAGGGACGTGACGACGCCCAGCCCCGTGATCGCGACGCGCCGCCTCATGCCTGGCCCTCTGGGGATCATGCCGCCGGACTCGGCCGGGCGGGAGGGCAGAACATAGACCGCGGATCGGAATTCGGGCAACCGCGTGCCGCGAATGCGGCCCACGGCATGGCCGGGCCTCAGAATGCCCAGAAGATCGGCCCGTCGTCGCCGCCGGTGAGCTCGACCCGGGCCACCACCTCATCGGGTGAGTCGAGACGGACCACCTTCACCTCTCCCGTCGCCAGCGAGAAGAGGTGGTCGCCGATGCGGATGCCCCTCCGCGCCGTCCCTTCGTGCCCGATCTCGCCCCGCTTCGTGATCGAGGCGGCCGCCAAATCGATCGAGAACACCTGCAGGCTGCTGCCCCCGCCCCACCACGGCGATGCGTCGAACGGCAGCGTGAGGACGCCCTGCTCCGGGAACCACGAGATCGCGTGGTGGTCCCAGAGAGCGGCGGACCACGTCGACCAGCCGTCGCCCGGCAGCGTGTACACGGCCGCCCGCACCGGCCTCGCGGAATCCGACACGTCGAACAGCGAGATTTGCAGCCCGAGCACTCGGCCCGACTCCGGATCGACGTCCCGGCCGACGCCGAGCACGTGCGTGTCGTCGAGCTGCTGGAGATAGGACGAGAATCCTGGCACCTTCAGCTCCCCGAGCACCCGCGGCTCGGCCGGATCGGCCAGGTCGATGACGAAGAACGGGTCGATCTGGCGGAAGGTGCTCACGAACCCACGGTCGCCCGCGAACCGGACGGAATAGATCCGCTCGTCCACGGCGAGGTTGTTCACCATCCCCACCATCGTGAGATTGCCGCCGGCCTCGGCCAGCACGAACACGCCGTTCGACGAGCCGGCACGGCCCCAGTTGGTCGTGGCGATCCGCAGGAAGCCCTCGTGCTCGTCGAGCGAGAACTGGTTGAGGACGCTTCCCGGCACCGATCCCATCGCGACCAGCGGGATCGCCGGGTCTGCGAGGTCGAACTTGTAGACGTTGGTGTTCACGGCCGAGTCGGCCGCATCCCACCAGTTGCCCCAGGTCGTCGCCGCCACGTAAAGGCTCGTGGTCGACGCATGGACCTCCCCGCTGACGCCGGCCACGCTCGTCACCGAGTCGGGCCCGGCGAGATCGTCGCCGATGTCCACCGACATCACCGAGAGCATCGTCGCCTCGTGCCCCTTCAACGGCACGTACGTGCGGCTGGGTGCGACGAGCTCCCCGTCGAGTCGCGTGCCACCGGACTCGGCCGTGTAGCCGGGCAGGGCCAGCCCCGCATCCCAGGCCTTTTCCAGGCGGGCGCGGTAGGCCGATTCGTCCTCGTAAACGAACCTGGAGCCTCCGCCCCAATCGACGAAGTCCGGCAGGCCGATCCTCAAATCGAAGGCGACGGGGGCGACGTCGCTCGCGGCGTCGGTGTCCGCCGGCACCGGCATGACGACCACGGGTTCGTCGATTTCGACCTCGACGATCCCAGGATGCGGCACGTCGATCGAGTCCTGCGTGACCAGCAGCAGCCGGCCGTCGATCGCCCGCGACGATACCAGCCAGCCGTCGACCGCGATGGTCTCCTGGACGGCGGGATTCGCCCGGTCCGTCACATCCACGACCGTGACGACGACCTGCGACTGCCAATTCCAGCCCCACCAGCCCATTCGCCCCGCGAACCCGGCGTCGCCGGCGGCCGAACCGTCGTCCGCCACGTGCCGCCACCCGATCACCGCCAGGCGGTCTCCGTGCAGGAACACGGCCGACTCGGTGCCCTCGATGGCCAGGTGGCTGACGACGGCGATCCCGGAATCCGGCCGGGCGGAGACGATGTCGATGCCGTCGCCCGCGAGGGCATAGATGAAGCTTCCGTCGGTCTTGGCGACGTCTCCTTCGTCGACCCCCGCAACCTGGTTGTTCGTGCCGGAATGGTCGCCTGTCGCGATCACCGGAGCACCCCTGACTCCGCCGTTGGCATACGTCCGCACGGCGAGCCACTGCCATGCCGGCTTCCCCAGCTGGCCTGCCCACTGGGCCATCGCCGCGTCGACGTACCAGGCCTTGAGTTCGTCCAGGTCGCCGACCGTGCGGAGCGGATTGGTGCTCTCGTCCCCGATGAGCCGCTCACCGACGCCGAGCGCGACGGTGTCGGTGGTGCGATCGCCGAAGTAGACGTCGACACCGGGGCCGCCGTTCATGACGTTGCGGCCGTCGCCTCCACGCAGCGTGTCTGCGCCTTGCCGGCCAAAGAGAGCGTCGTCCCCCGCCGCCCCGACGAGCGAGTCCTTGCCAGGTCCGCCGTAGATGGTGTCGGCGCCGCCGGCGCCGTCGAGCGAATCGGCCCCCGGGCCGCCGTAGATCACGTCCCGGCCGGCTCCGCCGGTGATCGAGTCGTTGCCGAGTCCGCCCTGGAGGACCGTGGGGATGTCGCGGCCTCCGGTGTCGACGGTGATCGTGTCGTTGCCGCGGCCGCCCGAGACCACGATCGACTGCACCGTCCGGGCGGCACGCACGGAGACGACCACGCCGTCGATGGTGGCCCGAAGAATGGTCGGCTTGGAGGGATGGGGCGCGATCGCGATGACGTCGTCGGGCCGTCCATGGACGCGGTCACCGACGATGCTCCATTGCCCGGCCGCGACGTTGCCGTCGAGCATGCTGCGGACCTCGAGCCGCTCGAAGCCGCTGCAGAAGGCCGACCGCCGCCGGCGGCTCTTCGATCCGTTGGACCTCGTCATCGGAAACTCCCAGGGTGGTTCAGGCTGGCTCCGGAAAGCCCCCCACCGATGCGGGATCGTATCGCGCCGGCCAGGGCCGGGCAACCCGCGTCGGCGGCGGGAGGGCGGCCAGCTTTCACCCGCTGCGGCCGCCTCCGCGGCCCCCCCGGCGCGGTCGACGGAAGCCGTGTCGCCCCGCTATCGTGACGCCCATGAAGGTCCTCGTCCTCGGCGCCACGGGCATGCTCGGCAACGCCATGTTCCGCGTGCTCGGCGCGGCGAACGGCGTGACCGTCACCGGCACGGCCCGCGACGACCGGGCGCGGGTGCATTTCGGCCCCGAAGTCGCCCCCCGCCTGCTCACCGGCGTCGACGTGGCCGGCCAAGACGCCCTCGTCGGCGCCTTCGCGGCCACGAGACCCGACGTCGTCGTCAACTGCGTCGGCGTCGTGAAGCAGCTGGCGGCCGCCGCGGACCCGCTCCAGGCGGTGCCGCTGAACTCGCTCCTGCCGCACCGGCTGGCGGCGCTCTGCCGTGCGGCCGGCGCCCGCCTCGTGCACGTCAGCACCGACTGCGTGTTCTCCGGCCGCCGGGGGATGTACACCGAGGCGGACGTGCCCGACGCCGTCGACCTCTACGGTCGCTCGAAACTGCTCGGCGAGGTCGACCAGCCGCACGCCGTCACGCTGCGAACGTCGATCATCGGCCACGAACTCGAGGGAAGCCGCGGGCTGGTGGAATGGTTTCTCTCCCAGGAGGGGCCCGTGACCGGGTATCGGCGGGCCGTGTTCTCCGGCCTGCCGACCGTCGAGTTGGCACGGGTCGTCCGCGACGAGGTGCTGCCCCGGCCGGAGCTGGCCGGGATCTACCACGTCGCGGCGGCGCCGATCGCCAAGCATGATCTCCTGCGACTGATCGCCGAGACCTACGGCAAGACCGTGGACATTCTCCCCTGCGACGATCCGGCGATCGACCGCTCGCTCGACGCCTCCCGGTTCCGCGAGGCGACCGGTTACGCCCCGCCCGCCTGGCCGGAATTGATCCGGCGGATGCGGTCCTTCAACTGACGCTTCCGGAGGGGCCGGCACCGATGTTCGACGATGCGGTCCTGATGATCACCGGCGGCACCGGGTCCTTCGGCAACGCGGTGCTGGAGCGGTTTCTGCACACCGGGGTCCGGGAAATCCGCATCTTCAGCCGCGACGAGAAGAAGCAGGAGGACATGCGGCTCGCCATCAACGACCCGAAGCTCCGGTTCCACATCGGGGACGTGCGGCACGAGGACAGCATCCGGGAGGCGCTCCACGGCGTCGATTACGTCTTCCACGCCGCCGCGCTCAAGCAGGTGCCCTCGTGCGAGTTCCATCCGCTGGAGGCGATCCGCACGAACGTCCTGGGAACCGAGAACGTGCTCAACGCGGCCATCGCCCGCGGCGTGAAGCGGGTGATCGTGCTCAGCACCGACAAGGCCGTCTATCCGATCAACGCCATGGGGCTCTCGAAGGCGTTGGGCGAGAAGCTCATGGTGGCCAAGGCACGGTTGCGCCCCGACGGGGACACCCTGCTCTGCGCGACGCGCTACGGCAACGTGATGGCCTCGCGGGGCTCGGTGATCCCGCTGTTCATCGACCAGATCAAGACCGGCCGGGCGGTCACCGTCACCGATCCTTCCATGACCCGCTTCCTGATGTCGCTCTCCGACTCGGTCGACCTGGTCCTCCATGCCTTCCAAAACGGGCGGCAGGGGGACATCTTCGTCCAGAAGGCGCCCGCGTGCACGATCGGCGTGCTGGCCGAGGCGCTCATCAGGATCTTCGGCAGGGGCGAGATGCGGGTCATCGGCACCCGCCACGGTGAGAAGCGGTCCGAGTCGCTCGTCTCCCGCGAGGAGATGGCGAAGGCGGTGGACGAAGGGGGCTTCTACCGGATCCCCGCCGACAACCGGGATCTCAACTACGCCAAGTACTTCGTCGAGGGGGAACCGGCCGTGTCGGCCCTCGACGACTACACGTCCGACAACACCAGCCGGCTCGGCGTCGACGAGGTCTGCGACCTCCTGTTGTCGCTCGACTACGTGCAGGAGCGACTTCGTGATTAAGGCGATGACGATCGTGGGCACGCGGCCCGAACTCATCAAGATGTGCCGCGTGATCGACACGTTCGACCGGCACACCCGGCACGTCCTGGTGCACACCGGGCAGAACCACGATCACGCGCTCAACCAGGTGTTCTTCGACGAACTGCGAATCCGTCCGCCGGACCATTTCCTCGGCGTGGCGGGAGGCTCGCCGGCGGCGACCATCGCGCGGGTGATCGAACGCGCCGACGAGATTCTGGCCCGGGAGGCTCCGGACGCGCTGCTGCTCTACGGCGACACCAACTCCTGCCTCGCGGCGATCGCCGCGAAGCGGCGCAAGGTGCCGGTGTTCCACATGGAGGCCGGCAACCGCTGCTTCGACGACCGGGTGCCCGAGGAGATCAACCGCCGGATCATCGACCACGTCAGCGACGTCAACGTCGTGATCACCGAGCACGCCCGGAGGTACCTGCTGGCCGAGGGACTGCCTGCCGACCGGATCTTCAGGCTCGGCTCGCACCTCCCGGAGGTGTTGGCCCACTTCCGCACCGAGATCGCCGCCTCCGCCGTGCGCACGAGGTTGGGCCTGGATGAGCGGGCATACTTTCTCGTCAGCATGCACCGCGAGGAGAACGTCGACGATCCCGCCCGGCTCCGTGGCCTGCTCGACACGCTGGACGCGGTGGCCGAGCGGCACGGCCTGCCGGTCGTCGTCTCGACGCACCCGCGGACCCGCGACCGCCTGGAGCGGATCGCGCATCCCCCGCGGCACCCGCTCGTGCGGTTCGAGAAGCCTTTCGGGTTTCTCGATTACGTGCGGCTGCAGTGCGACGCCGCCTGCGTGCTCTCAGACAGCGGGTCGCTCACGGAGGAGTCGGCGGTCCTCGGCTTCGCGGCGATCGCGCTTCGCGACTGCCACGAGCGGCCGGAGGGAGTGGACGCCGGGGTGCTCGTGATGGCTGGGCTGGAACGCGAGTCGGTGCTCGACGCCATCCGGATCACGCTGGCGACCGCCGTCGAACGCGGCCCCCGCGACGTCGAGGATTACCGGGCGACGGACGTCTCGCACAAGCTGCTCAAGCTCGTGCTGGGCTACGTGCCCTTCGTTCGGGAGCGGGTCTGGCACGACCGACGCTGACCGGGCCGCGGTTCACGGCGGCGCGTACCGGGCCCAGTTGTCGGCGATCGTCTGGTCGTACGAACGGAAGGCGTCGCGGACGATGCTGTGGCCGGGCCGCGTCCCGCACACGGGCCGCGACACGCACAGGCACCTGCCGGTCGACGCCTGGCCGCCGAGGAGCGCGTCGAACGGCTTCGTGAACAGGCCGTCGACGGCCATGTCGAGGAGCCTCGGGATGAAGCTGCCTTCGACGGCATAGGCGAAGGCGCCGAACATGGCCGAGACCTGCAGCAGGTGCGGACCGACGCGTGCCATCGGGCCCTTTGGATTGCCGCCCAGGTAGAGGACGTCCCAGGCCTCCGGCATCTCCCCCACGGCCGCGGCGAGGGTCTGCAGTCCGTCGTCCGTGAGGTAGACGTCGTCCTCGAACACCAAGGCCGCGCGGGCCCGGCGAGCCAGGCCATGGGTCAGCGCCTTGACGTGGCTCAGATTGGCCCCGACGTTGCCGGCCGAGAACCGCAGGCCCGGGATCGTCAGGCCGGCTGGGGGCGGCGTCGCGTGGAGCTGCTCGACGCGACCGGTGATGCCCATCCTCGCGAACTCCTCCGTGCAGGCCTGCCACCGCGCGGTGGCGTCGGGCAGGTTGATGCAGGCCACGAAGTCGAAGAAGTCGAACGGCGTGCCGGCCATGGCGGGGCCCCGAGGTGGCGCGAAAGCGCGGTCAGTATATGGCCGGCACCCCGGCGCGCCGGCGGTCGAGATGGCGCAGCCGCCGGTTTCCTACACGAGCTTCGTCCGACCGGGCACGGCGTGCTGCGGCTTGGGAAGCGCGGCGTCCCACGAGAGGTTCGCGGGGAACAGGTCGAGCTTCGACTCCTTGGCGACGAAGTCCCAGGTCACCCGCTGGCCGCTGTAGGCGGCCAGACGCCCCAGCACCGAGGCCAGCGAACTGTCGGCGGTCTGGGCCAGCTCCACGATCGGCTCGTTGGCCCGGATCGAATCGATCAGATCCTTGTGCTCCTGGCGGTAGGCGTTGGCGGTGTCCCCCTTCATTTCCCAGGCGAGCTTGCCCGCCCGGTCGTAGATCTTGGAGCCGGTGGTGCCGGAGCCGAGGTGGCAGGTGCCTTCGGAGCCGTAGACGACGCTGCCGATGTCCGTGGCGGTGCCCGGCTGCTGCCGGCACATGAACGACACGACCCGGTCGCCGGGATATTCGAAATCCAGGCTCATGCTGTCCCACATCTCGCTGTCCTCGGGCCGGGAGAACCTTCCCCCCGTGCCGAAGGCGGCCAGCGGATTGGTGCCCATCACCCAGTTCATGACGTCGATGTTGTGGACCGCCTGCTCGCAGACCTGGTCGCCGCTGAGCCAGATGAAGTGCATCCAGTTGTTCATCTGGTATTCGGCGTCGCTCATGCCGGGCTGCCGCGGCCGGTACCAGATGCCCGCGGAGCAGTAGCGGGAGGTCGCCCCGATGATCTTCCCGATGGCTCCGGCGTGGATCCGTTCCACGGCCTCGATGAAGTTGCCCTGCCGCCGGTACTGCGTGCCGGTGACGACCGCCAGCCCCTTGCCGACCGCCTTGGCGTGCGCCTCCAGGCAGATCCGATAGCCGACGGGGTCGACGCACATCGGCTTTTCGGCGAACACGTGCTTGCCGGCCTCGATGGCCTCCATGAGGTAGCGGGGCCGGAACCCGGGCGACATCGTGAGGAGGACGACGTCCACCTCCGGGTCGTCGAGCACCCGCTTGTACCCGTCGAGGCCGCCGTGCATCTTCGATTCGGGGATCGCCACCTTGTCCCCATGGGCCGCCAGGAGCTTCGGCAGGACCGCGCACTTGGAGGCGTAGAGATCCGCCGCCGCGACCAGTTTGACGTCGTCGTTGGCGGTGAGCGAGTCGTTGGCCGCCCCGGTGCCGCGGCCGCCGCAACCGACGAGGCCGAGCCGCAACTCCCGCTTCGCTTCCGCGGCGGCCAGCGACGAATGGACCATCAGGCCGGCCGCGACCGCCCCGGCTCCGAGGACGTCCCGGCGGGTGGGCCGGGCGGCAGGCTCGCGGGTGACGGTGGAATCCACGCTGTCCGCTGGAACGACGCTCATGGTCTCGACACTCCCGGGGGCATCACGCAACGACGTTCCGTCAGGTTACCCACACGGCGGCCGATTCGCCACGCCCGCATCCGGGAGGTGGAGTCCTAGTGTTCCCGCCCGCCGGCGGCGTTCACCTGGGGCTTCGGCTCCGGATGCGTCGCCAGGACGGCCTTCAGTGCAGCAGCGGTCTCGGCCTGCTCGCCGACGAGGTTCCGCGTCTCGAGGGGATCGCGGTCGTAGTCGTAGAGTTCGTGCTCCGCGGTGCCGGTCGCGGCGCCGATCGCCTTCCACTCGACCAGCCGATGCCGATCCGTCCGCACCGCCCGCCCCAGCACCGCCCCGCGAGCCGGATCGTTCCGCGGGAACACGTGGACGACGTGGTCGCGGTGCTTCGCGGAGGGATCGTCGAGGACCTTCGCGAAGCTGCGGCCGTCGAGGCCCGCGGGCACCGGCAGCCCGGCCAGGTCGGCCAGGGTCGGGTACACGTCGACCGACTCGACCAGGCAGTCCGCCCGCGCGGCCGACGCGCGGCCCGGCGCGACGACGATCAGCGGGATCCGCGCCGCCTGTTCGTAGTTCGTGTGCTTGCACCACATGCCGTGGTCCCCGAGGTGCCAGCCGTGGTCGCCCCAGACGACGACGATCGTGTCCTCGGCCAGTCCCAGGCGGTCGAGCTCGTCGAGCACCCTGCCGATCTGCGCGTCGACGTAGCTCGTCGCGGCGTAGTAGCCGTGGATCAGCGTCCGCTGCAGATTCTCGGCGAGGGACCCGTCGGCCGGGATGCCCCGGTACTTCCGCAGCTCATTGCCGAACTGCGGTGCGTAGGCGGGTGCGGCCACGGGCGGCACCTGGATCGACGCCGGCAGGAACGATTCGCGCCGGTGCAGGTCCCAGTACCGGCGCGGGGCCACGAACGGGAGGTGGGGCCGGAGAAAGCCGACGGCGAGCAGGAACGGCTCGCCCCGCTCCTTGGCATCCCGAAGCCGCTGGATGGCCGTGTCGGCAGTCTGGCCGTCGGCGTAGCGATCGTCCGCCACGTCGGCCGATTCCCAGGCGTCTCCCTGCGCCCCCTCGCCGGCCTGGGGGTCGCGGTCGTGCTCCCGAATAGCGTAGTTGGGCAACCTCGATCGCCACGACGGCACGCTCCACGACGCCGCGTCGTCGGTGTTGCCGTGCGCGGTGTGGAAGATCTTGCCCAGGCTCTCGGTGCGGTAGCCGTGCCGCTTGAAGTGCTGGCCGAGGGTCACCGCGTCGGCCGCGCCGACGCGGAAATTCGTGGCCAGGTCGTAGACCCCGATCGACTGCGGCCGCAGTCCCGTCAGCAGGGCGTTCCGCGACGGCGAACACGTCGCCTCGTTGCAGTAGGCCCGCTCGAACCGGACGCCCCGGGCCGCGAGCCGGTCGAGGGCGGGCGTCCGTGCCAACTCGTCGCCGTAGCAGCCCAGGACCGGCTTGAGGTCGTCCACGCAGACGAGGAGCACGTTGGGCCGGTCGGACGGCCGCACGTCCCGCGACGCGGTCTCCGCTCCGGCGAAGGCGGCCAGACCCGCCTGCACGACGGGGCGGAGCGACTCCCGCCACCAGCGGTCGAGCACGTCCGGAAGCGCCGCGACGGCGGCTGCGTCGGACTCCCGGTCCCGCAGGCCGGCGACCAGCGGCACCAGGAACGTCGGTTCGCCGAAGATCCTCTCGCCGAGCATCCGGGCTTCGTCATCGTCCGTGACCCGCAGGAGCGCCGCGGCACAGCGGTCGATGCCGCAGGAGGCGAGCATCGCCAGCACGGGCTGGCAGTCTCCGTGGAACGCCTCGTCGGTGAGCCTGTCGAGCCCCTGGCGTGCCAGCGAGGCGGCCATCGCGGGCGCCGGCATCACCGTCGCGGCGGCGAGCATCGCCAGGGGACCGTTCCGCATGCCGCCGGTGTAGGCCGAGAGTTCCCAGAGCACCGCCATGTCGCGGCGCGTCGCCAGCGCCGCCACCCGGGCCAGCGCCGTGGGCCAGGCGTCGCGGCCGCAGACCATGTCCGCCCACCGCCAGGCCTCGGCGGCGGCAGCCCGCTGCACCACGGTGGCGGCGTCCTCGTCGGTCCAAACCGGCTCCTCGCCCGGCAGCACGAGCGTGGGCATCGCCGCCTCGTCGACCGCGCGGCCGATCACGCGGCCGACGGACTCGTCCGCCGCGGTGAACCCGCCCGCCGACGCCGTGCGGCGCAGCTGGTCGGCGAGCGCCTCCAGCCGCTCCCGCCAGTCACGGGTGGCCGCGGAAAGCCCGACGGCGCCGACCAGCCCGTCGATCGTCCGCCGCATCGCGTCGCCGGCGAGGAACTCGATGCCGCTGGTGACGAAGGCATCGCGTCGCGTGCGGTCGGTCCCCGCCGCGGTCCGCAGCGCCGTCACGTCCGCGGCCAGCCTCCCGGC
Source organism: Pirellulales bacterium (assembly GCA_044339885.1). GTDB lineage: Bacteria > Planctomycetota > Planctomycetia > Pirellulales > UBA1268 > QWPN01. Next base: position 15,846 of record JBIIUP010000018.1, read on the forward strand.
CGCGGCCTCCACCGTGAGCCGCCCCGCCCCGGGAACCTCGAGCGACGTCAGCCGTCCCGTGCGCTCGTCGAACCGGGCCGTGACCTCCGGCCTCGTGACCACGAGTTCGTCACCCTCCCACGACAGGCGGGGATCGCCCTCGCGCACGAACGCCAGGCAGACCACCGGCTCGATTCGCGCCGTCACCGCGAGCGCCGCCGAACCACGCGGCCGCGGCTGCAGCGCCCAGCTCGTGGCGAACCGGCGGTGGTACCGGTGCCGCCCCTCCTCGATCGTCTCGGCGAGCGACAGGACGCAGTCCGCCGTGAACCGCTTCCGCCACGGGAGCGGGATCTCGAACCAGCCGGCGTCCCGCGCCAGGAAGAAGCCAAGGCCGGCGTCGCTCACCGCCACGCCGCAGGCGTCGGGCGAGCCGGGCAGCGACGTGAGCAGCACGCCGTCGCGGGTCGAGACGACGAGCGAGCCGATGGGCTGTCCGGGCTCGTCCCCCGCCGCGTTCGACGGCGGGGTCCACTCGACCACCAGGTCGACTTCGTCGGCCAGCGTGGACAAGAGCCAGTGGCGAAACCGCAGGGCGACACGGTCCGCACGGGAGAGTTGTGCCGGCAGCGGCTCGATGCCCGGATAGGCGTCGAGTGCGAAGATCGCCTCGATGCCGGGCCCGGCCGCGGCGGCGGGCAGTTCCTTGAACCTCACGTCCTGGTGGACGAAGCGGCCCGAGAGCCGCAGCTCCTCGCGCCACGCGAGACGATCCCGCTCGGTGACGACCCGGCCGACGCTCACGCCGAAGGCCTTCTCCAGGTCGGCGGCCGAGACGCCGCTCGCCGGCGGCACGTAAACGCCGCGGAGCACCGAAGCCGGCGGCAGGTTGCGGACGTCGATGTCGAGCACCGCACCGGAGGCGTCACGGCGCACGGCCACGTCGACCGCCGGTGCCGCAGGATCGGGGCCGACGCCTCCCGACCGCGGCCTGCCCTGCTCCTCGGTCACCCGCGCGGCGGCGTAGTAGCCGTGGTCGCGGAAGAACCTGCCGATCGCTTCACGGACGGCACGCAGGTGGATCGGGTCGCAGGGAGCCGGCTGGCCGATGCGCCAGAGTCGGGGCTCCATCCGTGCCGGCTGGCCGCGCTCGTCGAGCCATCGCGTGCCGACCCAGCCGCCGTCGGACTCGTTCCGCTGCGGGATGGAGCCGGGCGGCGGACGCGGCGACTTCAGCCACTGCCGCAACTCCTCGCGGAGGTCGTGGGGCAGGCCGTGGATCTCGATCCCGGCGGCGACGATCCGCGGCCCCTCGACGGCCTCCACGACCACCCGTTCCTCCCCGGCATCGGCCTCGACCCGCGCCGTCGCCCGCGCCTCGGGAAAGCCGTCCCGCTGGAGCACGAGCGTCGCCTTCTCGGCGACGGCGGCGAGAAACACCTTGCGGCTGGTCCGCGGGCCGCTGAGGAGCAGCAGGTCGTCGCTGGCCAGCAGCGATCGCGCGAGCGTGTCCGGATCGGTCTCACCGAGACCGCGGACGACGAGCCGGCGGTTCAGCCCCGGGGATCCATACGGCTCCGCGGCGGCCGCGGTGGCCAGGATGCCGGCCATCATGGCCACGAGCCCCGCGCCGCGGGCCACGAAGGCCGCGCCGCGAGCCGCGGTGAAGGGAGCGTCGATCGACACGTCTGGAGTCCGCCTGAAGTGCCGTGGCGCCGCCGGAGCGACGCGGCCGGCGCGGAAACCCCGGGGCTCCATCCGAGCCGGGTTCCCGAACCGTCAGGCTACGGGCGGCCGCCCCCCCGGGCAAAGCTCGTTTTCCGGGAGCGAACGTCCGAGCGAGACGGCACGGGCAACCCCGCCCCCCGTGACGCCTGCAGATCAAGAGGGAGACGTGTCAGTCCCGGCAACGGGCCGCACGTGCCGAAAATCCGGCGGCCACATCGCCCGCGGTCGCGTGGAGCACGGCTGCCCGGACGAGCCCGGGGCCGGAGACGCCCAGCTTTTTCGCGATGCTCTTGCGGTGCGTTTCGACCGTCTGCCTGGCGATCCCGAGCTCACCACCGATCTCGGCGTTCGTCAGCCCGCGGCCGACGCCGACGAAGACGTCCCGCTCCCGTCCGCTCAAGCGCTGCTCGGCCCGCAGGCAGGCCGGCACGTTTCCGGCCGACCGGAGCACCGCGACGACCGCGGACGAAAGGTCGGCGAAGCCGCGGGCCTTGTCGACGATCGCGTGGATGGGCGAAGCGAGGCACGGATGACGCCGGGCTCGGGAGAGCGTCGCCCCGGCGGTGAAGACGACGATGCGAACCGCCGGGTGGGCGGCCACGACCATCGGCAAAGAGTGCAGCCCGCAGCGGTCGGGAAGGTCGGGGTTGAGGATGACGACATCCGGACAGCGCCGCACGCAGGCCGCCGCGAACGTCTCGGCCGAGCCGACGGCCGCCAGAACCTCCAGCCCGAACCGCGAATCGAGCGTCGCCGCCAGAAGATGGAGCAGAACGGCGTCGGGTTCGACGACGACGGCTCCGAGCCGCGTCCGCCGCACCGCTGCCGGCGCCGCGCCGCCGGGAGCGTCGACCGACGCGGGCAGGACTCGCGGCCCCGTCACCGCCGCTGGGTTCGTCCGATCCACGCGATCCGCTTTCGGCCTGTGGTGCAGGCTACCGGCACAGAGAAGATGGATCCACTTCCCAACCACGCCACTGCCGTGTCCGCCTAAAACTGTTATCGCCCCAGCGGAACCTTTGTAGCAATGCAGTTTCGGACAGAACCGAGAACGCCCTGGCGTGCGGCAGCCCCTCCCTGCCATCGGGTAGTGGCCCCTTGTGCCCGTGGAACCGGCTCCTCAAAATCTCTTGAGAGCCTTCGGCATGCGACCGCTCCGACGGTCGGCACCATCGCGTCCCCGGGAACCTCAGGCATGAACGCGTCGCATCCTCGATTCACGCTCACGCTGACCGCCGCGTGGGCGGTGTGCCTCCTCTCGACGGCCTCGGCACGGCAGGCGGCCGTGGCAGACTCGGCGGCCGTCTCGCCGCTGGAGAAGGCGTGCCTCGACGAGGCCGAAGCGACCGTGCGGGCGTTCAACGCCGCCGACGCGACCGCCCTCGCGAGCATGTTCCTGGAGTCGGGAGAGCTCGTGGACGAGCAGGAGAACCTGACGAGCGGCCGCGCGGCGATCACCGAGCTCTTCAAGGCCTTCTTCACGAGGTTCCCCAAGGCCGTGCTGGAGATGCAGGTCACCTCCGTGCGGCCCGTCGGCGAGGCGATGGTCGTCGAGGAGGGGGAACGGCGGATCACGGCCGACGAAGGCGCGGCCGCGGCCCAGATGCGGTACGTCGCCATCCGTTCCAGGCAGGGCGACCGCTGGCCGATCGCGTCGTATCGGGAATTCACCGACGAGCCGTTGCCGACGCCGCAGGAGGTTCTGCAGTCGGTAGCCTGGCTCGTGGGCGACTGGGTGGACGAGAGCCCCGACGCCCGCACATCCATGCGGTTCGCGTGGAGCGAGGACGGGAACTTCCTGCTCGGCGACTATCGGATCTCCGGGCCCGACGGCGAGTCGACCAGCACGCAGCGGATCGGCTGGGATGCGGTGACGGGCCAGCTGCGTTCCTGGACATTCGACTCCGACGGCGGCTTCAGCGAGGGGGAGTGGGATCCGGTCGAGGACGGCTGGGTGGTGAAGTCGGAGGCGACGATGCCCGACGGCACGACCGGTTCGGCCACGATGACGATCTCGGTCAAGGATGCCGACCACTTCGTCGTCCGCTCCGGTGATCGGATCCTGGGCGGCGTCGAACAGCCGGACTTCGAGTGCACGATCGCCCGCAAGCCGCCCCAGCCCGGAGACCGAAAATGAAGATCGTGCGCAACGGGGTCATTCTGCTGGCGGTGACGGCGCTGGCCGTCGGCGGTCGCTCCGTCGAGGCACGGCCCGGGGGAGCCCGGGGGGGTGGCGGCCACGCCATGTCGCGTCCGGCGGGCGGCATGGCTCGACCCGCAGGCGGAGCGGCCCGGCCGCAGATGCCGCAGGGCCGCCCGCAGATGCCGCAGGTCTCTCGCCCGCAGGTCCGGCCCCAGATGCCGGTCGGACGGCCGGGCGGCCAGGCCATGCAGCGGCCGAACGTCCAGCGGCCGAACGTCCAGCGGCCGAACGTCCAGCGGCCGAACGTCCAGCGGCCGAACGTCCAGCGGCCGAACGTCGGCGCGGCACAGCGGCCGAACCTCGCTCGGCCTTCGCTCCCCTCGGCGGCCGCGCGTCCGTCGCGGCCCGGCGCCATCGCTGGCGGTGGCGTGCCGCGGCCGGGGATCGGCGCGATGCGTCCACCGACGGCAGCGACGCGTCCGGCTCCGGGGCCCGCGCGGCCCGGCGGCCTCAGTCGCCCCACGACGTTGCCCGGCCAGGTCGGTGGCCGACCGGGAGGCCTCGCCGGTGGTCGTCCGACGACCAAACCCGCCTTTCCGCAACCCGGTCTCCAGCGACCGCAACCCGGCCGCCCCGGCATGGGCGGTGATCGACCCAGCCTCGGCACGGTGCAGCGACCGCAGACGCTGCCCGGAAGGCTCCCCGGCGGCGAGGCGAACAATCGTCCCGGCATCGGCGGCAACCGGCCGGGGGGAGCCGGGGACCGCCCTGCGATCGGCGGGAATCGGCCGGGCATCGGCGACGTCGCCGGCGGTGGCGGCGCCACGACACTCCCCGGCAAGCTCCCCGGGCGGCCCGGCATCGGTGGCAATCGGCCTGGCATCGGCGGTGATCGGCCCGGAATCGGTGGCAACCGTCCCGGCATCGGCGACGGCAACATCGGCAGCGGCAACTGGGGCAACAACAACAACTTCAACAACATCAACGTCAATTCCCCGTGGGGCGTCGGTGGTGGCTGGGGCTACCCTGGTGTCGGCGGCGGCGGCTGGGCCAATGCCTGGAACTCCGGCTACGTGAACCCGCATTACGGCGGTTGGTACAACGGCTGCTGGAGCGGCAACTACGGCTACGGCGGCGGCTGGTGGGCTCCGTTCGCGCTGGGAGCCGCCTCCTGGGGGCTCGCCTCGACGATCGGCAACTGGGGGCTGGGCTACGGCACGACGGCGCTCGGGTACGGCGGCTACGTCAATCCCTACTACTCCGCGATCCCGGCCGCCGTGGCGTCGGCGACGCCGTACGACTACTCGCAGCCGGTCGTGATCAGCAATTACGTCACCGACGACGGCGACCTGACGAACTCCGTCGACTCCCAGGGCGGGGTGGCGACGGCCGAGGCCGCTCCCGCGGCGACCGCCGCCGATCAGGTCTTCGACGAGGCGCTCGCGAGGTTCAAGGCGGGCGACTACGCGGCGGCGGTGTCCGGCTGCGACAAGGCGATCGGGATGTCGCCGAAGGACTCGGTGATCCACGAGGTGCGGGCCCTGGCACTGTTCGCCCTGGGCCGCTACCCGGAGGCCGCGGCGACGCTCAACGCGGTGCTCGCGGTCGCGCCGGGCATGGACTGGACGACGTTGAGCAGCCTCTACGGATCGGTCGACGGGTACACGGCCCAACTGCGGAAGCTCGAGGACTTCTGCAGCACCAATCCCGACAGCGCGGCCGGCCACTTCGTGCTCGCCTACCACTACCTCGTCGGCGGCCACGCCGACAGGGCGCGGGAGGCGCTGGAGGTCGTGGTCGCCAAGCAGCCCGGCGACGCCGTCGCCAAACGGCTGCTCGAGGCGCTCACGCCGCCCGGCGAGACTCCGCCGCCCGTCGAAGGCACCGGCGGCCCCGCCGCCCCGGCCGCCGGACCGGAGACGGACCTCGTCGGCGCCTGGAAGGCGACCGCCGGCGGCGATGCGGTGCTCCTGTCGATCACCGAGGACTCGAGGTTCACCTGGAAGGCGATGCCCTCGGGCAAGCCGGCCGTGGAACTCGCCGGCACGATCTCGACCGCTCGCGACGCGATCTCGCTGGATAGCGAACAGGCCGGCACGATGGCCGGCAAGGTGGCGTCGAAGGGTCCCGACGCCTTCGACTTCACGCTCGCCGGCGCTCCGGCCGGCGCCAAGCCGCTGGCGTTCACGCGGCAGAAGTGAGCGGCTCCCCGACCGTCGGCGGCGACGCCCCCCGCGTGCCGCCGGCCTAGCGCACCTCCAGAGCCATGTCGTCGAGCATGCCGGCGTCCTCCGGGCCGAGGGACGTGTCGGCGGCGCGGAGGTCGCTCTCGGCCCGCCAGAACTCCTGCCGGGCCGTGATCTCCAGAAGGTCGGCGTCGAATTGCGCCTGCTCGCGGAGCGTCACACGGAGGATGTCGCTGCGGCCGAGCCGGAGCTGCTCCCGCTCGGCCAGCGCGACCAGCCGGGCCAGCTCCTCCCGCTTGAGCGCCTGCCGGTGGAACTCGTAGGCCCGCTCGAGCATCGAGAAGGCGTCCCGGACCTCGAAGCGGACCTGGTCCTCGGCGAACCGCATCTGCCGGTCGTTCTGCACGAGCTGCGAGTCCAGCGTCTGCAGCTTGCCGCGGGCATCGCGCCGCTGGGCGGGCATCTGGAAGACGATCGCGGCCTGGAGCACCTGCCGGTCGAGCCCGTTGGGGCCGCTCAAGGGGCTCTTGCCGAAGCCGGCGTCCTGATTGCCGGTGAGCTGCCCGTCGATGCCGGGCAGCGTCTGGTTGGCGGCCAGCTTCCGCTCCACGAGCAGCCTTTCCCGCTGGAGGGCCAGCCGCTGGAACTCTGGACGAGCGGCGATGGCCCGGGCGATCGCCCGCTCGTAGACCTCGAGGGTCGGCTTGACCGGCTGTGGCACGGGCCGCATCCGGACCCGCGTCGGCACCAGCGGCCGCCCCGACGCGTCGCGGTGGTAGAGCGAGAGGTCGAGCGCCGACTGCTGCACGGCCCGATCCGCCTGGACCACGAGCCCGTTCCGCAGGGCGATGTTCTGCTGGTTGTCCACCCGCTCGATCTGCGCCGTGATGCCCCGGTCGACCTTGATCTCGAGCTGCTCGTCGCGGTCGACGGCCAGGGCGACGAGCCGCTCGCTGGCGCCGAACCGCTCGCCGCTGCCCATCCAGTTCCAGTAGGCCCTGGCAGCCGACCGCATCGAGTCGAGCCGGCTCCGCTCGATCGCCGGCTCGGCCAGCGCCACGTCGATCTGCGCCTGGGTGCGGGCGGCCCGGGCGCGGTCGATCTCCCGGTTCTTGGCCAGGGGCACGTTCAACCCGCCGCGCCACTCGCCGGCGTCGGCCGTCTTCTGCCCCAGGTTGTAGGTGGGGAAGTCGCCGAACCCGGTGCGGAAGCCGCCGAATGCCGAGATGCCGCCGGTCATGAACTGCTGCGTGAGCCCGAAGTCGCTGCGATAGTTCTCGTAGGTGCCCGGAGCCAGGGCGTTGCCCGCCATGGCGACGTTGGTGTCGAAGGCCCCCATGGCGGTGGTGAGCTTGCCCGCGGCGACCCCGCGTTCCCGCTCCACGGCCTGGAGGAGCGGATAGTGCATG
>JBIIUP010000158.1:0-7277 GCA_044339885.1 Pirellulales bacterium
GGCTCCGCTGGCCACCTACGCCGGCTCCCGGGCACGGGCAGCCCCTCACGTGATCACGCTTCGGAGACGACGCCGCGAGACTCCAGACGGAGTCGCAACGGGACCGGGGCTCAGCCGCGCGGCCGCCAGCCGGGCGTCTCGCGGAGCGGCGGCACGAGGGGCGACCGTCTCGGGCTGGCGGGCGGCAGGATGTCCGCCACGGGTTCCTCGACGACGGCCGGCAGCACGTCGATCCCGCCTGCGACGGCCGGGGCCTCGTCTTCGGCGGCGACGGAGCCCTCGGCGGCGGGTTCAAGGTCGTCCGCCGTCGGCTCGGCGATCGGGTCGTCCAGTTCCGCGGAGGCGGTGACGGCGTCCATGCCGTCGGCTTCGGTCGGCACCCCGGGCTGCTCCTCCCGCTCGACGACCGGAGGCCAAGGCTTCGGCGCGGCGCCCAGCGGCAGGATGCCGTTGCTGCGGGCGCGGAAGTCGTTTTGGGGCGCCGACCCGTTGGGCACCGGTCCGGAGTAGTCGTAGGGATCGGGGCACATCGTGCACCCGGAGGCCGCCACGAGCACGAGGCAGCCGACGATCCCGAGACTCCCCGGGAGACCGCAGCGCGGATGGTTTCGTCGCATCGTGCCGTCGTCCCGGCCCCGTTCGGGGCCCGAGACTCCCCTCGAGCCCCGCCGCGCGTACCGCGGCCCATTCAGCGGCTGTTCCCCCAGCCCACGACCCTGCCACTTGATCGGACCGTCACAACCGGTTTCTTCAGTCTTTCCGCAACCCCATGCGGTCCATCAGCATCTGCATGTCCTCCCAGACGTCCCGCTTCGCCGCCGGATTGCGAAGCAGGTAGGACGGGTGGTAGGTGCAGATCACGTGCGCCGAACCGTGGGTGAACCAGCGGCGTCGCAGCTTGCCGATCGGCTCGGCGGTCCGCAGCAGGGCCTGGGCGGCCGAGGTGCCGAGGCAGCAGATGAACTCCGGCGCGATGATCTCGAACTGCCGCTCGAAGTAGCCGCGGCAGTTGGCCACCTCGTCGGGAAGGGGCGTGCGGTTGCCGGGGGGCCGGCACTTCAGCACGTTGAGGATGTAGACCTCGTCCCGGGAGAGTGTGCAGGCCTCGATGATCTTCGTGAGCAGCTGGCCGGCCCGGCCCACGAAGGGCTCGCCGGAGGCGTCCTCGTCGGCTCCGGGGGCCTCCCCGAAGAAGCAGAGACGCGCCTGGGGCGGCCCCGCTCCGAAGACCGTCTGTGCCCGGGTCGCCGCCAGTTCGGCGCACAGCGTGCAACCCGCCACCTTCTGCCGGAGCACCCGGAGCGCCTCGACGCGATCGGCGGGCGCGCTCGTCGGCCGCTCATCGCCGGGCACAGCCCCGGTGGTCGCCGGCGGGGACTGCGACGCCCGCCGGCCACCGCCCGCCTTCGGCAGCTGCGACACGCCGGCCGCCTCCAGGCTCTCGAGCCGCTGCCGCATCGCCCGTGGATTGCGTCCGTCCATGGTTCCCCGTCGACCCGAGACCGGCCGCGGCTCCGGGCGGCCCGCCGCGTCCGTCACAAGGCGCGGCGATGCCGCTTCGGTGCCCGACCCTTGCCGAGCAGCGACGCTGCCGACGGCTTCTTCGGCGGCTCGGGGGCCTGATCCGCGGCGGCCGCCGCGGCCTGCTCGAAGCCGCCGGTGGGAACGGCCTGCATCTGGCCGGTCGGTCGCGGCCGGCGGTCGAAGGCCTCGAAGCCCTCGATCTCGTCCCGCTTCAGCAGCCGCTCGATTCGCATCTCGATCCGCGTCAGCTGCGGCCCTTCCTCGGGAGCCACGAACGTGAAGGCGATGCCTTCGCGGCCCATGCGGCCCGTGCGGCCCACCCGGTGGACGTAGTCGTCGCAGAACTCGGGCACGTCGTAGTTGACGATGTGGGACACGCTGGAGACGTCGATGCCGCGGCCCACCACGTCGGTGGCCACGAGGATCTTCACGCTGCCCTCGCGGAACGCCCGCATCACGCGGTCGCGGACGTTCTGCGCGAGGTCGCCGTGGATGCAGGCGACGTCGTCGGCCCCGCCGCGGTTGTGGCGGGCCCGACGCCGGGCGAGCTTCTCGAAAATCTTGTCGGTCCCCCGCTTCGTGCGGCAGAAGACGATCACCTGCCGAGGCTGCTCGCGGTCGAGCAGCCGCTCGAGCAGATCGAACTTCCGCGTCGGGTCGACGGTGAAATACCGCTGCTCGATCGTCTCCACGGCCAGCTCGTTCGTCGAGAAGTCCATGATCTCGGGATCGCGCATGTACCGGGTCGCGAGCTTCTGGACCGGCGGCGGCACCGTGGCCGAGAGGAGCAGGGTCTGCCGGCTGTCGGGACAGCGGCGGAGGATCTTCTCGATGTCCGGGCGGAAGCCGATGTCCAGCATCCGGTCGGCCTCGTCGAGCGTCACGATCTCGAGCGCCGAGAAGTTGAGCGTGCCCCGGCTCATGTGGTCGAGCACGCGACCGGGCGTGCCCACGACCACGGCCGGGTGCTTGGCCAGCTTGTCGATCTGCCCCTTGATCGGCTTGCCGCCGTAGACGGCCACGCAGTGGATGCCGGTGCCGTGGGCCAGCTTCTCGAACTCGTCCTTGACCTGCACCGCGAGTTCGCGGGTGGGCACCAGCGCCAGCGCCCGCGGTCCCCCGCCACGGCCGGCCTTCATCATCCGCTCGAGGATGGGGAGCACGAACGACGCGGTCTTGCCCGTGCCGGTCCGCGCCTGGCCGAGCACGTCCACGCCCGCCAGGGCTCGGGGTATCAAGCCGGCCTGGACCGGCGTGGGCACCTGGTAGCCGGCCCGATCGACGGCCGCGAGCGTGGCCGGCGAGAGCCCGAGGGAGCGAAAATCGCCGGCGGGCGACTCCGGGACCGCCTGCACCCGAACGGAACCACCCTCGCGATCGTGACCCGAACCCGAATGAGAACCTTCCGCCGCGGGCTGCAGGCCCGACTCCGCCGGGCGACCGCCCCTGTTGTCCATGAACACTCGTGACCCTCGTTGCTGTCGTTGCCGGTTTCGCGTCCGGTCGCGGACATCCTGTTGCCCGCCGGCGAAACACCCACAGGTGGGCGGCAGCGAGACGGCCACCCCTTGAATGCCTGAACGGTACCACGGCCGGCCCCACCCGGCAAATGGCCGGGCCAGGGCGGCCGGTTCAGGCCCGGGGAAATGCCGATGCCGCACGCCTCTTCAGCGATCGAACAGCTTCCGGATGGCCCACACGGTGGCCGCGCGGCCGGCGCGGGCGATGGACCGCGTGAGCGGGATCGACTTGGGGCACACGGCCACGCAGTTCTGCGCGTTGCCGCACATCTGGAGTCCGCCCTGCGCCGTCAGGGCCGCCAGCCGATCGTCGGCGATCATGCGGCCCGTCGGGTGGGCGTTGAAGAGCATGGTCTGGCTGATCGCATGAGCCCCCACGAACCCCGAGTCGAAGGCCGCCCGGCGGCGGTTCTCGAAGTCGGCCTCCGATTCGTCGTCGCGGCGGACGACCTCAATCTTCGTGTACTGGGGACAGGCCTCGAGACAGCAGCCGCAGCTGATGCACGTCGAGAGAGGATAGGCGTCCTCCTGTTCCTCCGGCGAGATCCTCGGGCCGGGGCCGTGGTCGTAGGAATCGTCGACGGGCACCCAGGCCTGCACCCGCTCCAACGACCGGAACAGCCGCTTGCGGTCCACGACGAGGTCGCGAACCACCGGGAACTTCGACATCGGCCGCAGCTCGATCTCCTCGTCCTCCCCGAGGAGCTTGTCGACGAGGGCCGAGCAGGCCATCCGCGTGCGGCCGTTGATGAGCATGGTGCAGGAGCCGCAGACCTCCTCGAGGCAGCAGCAGTCCCAGGCCACCGGCGGCACGGCCCGACCGTCCTGCGACCGGGCCTGGGCCGCGACCTTCTGCAGGACGCTGATGACGTTCATGTTCGGCTCGTAGGGGACCTCGAACCGCTCCCAGTAGCTCTCGCCCCCCGCCACGTCCTGCCGCAGCACGCGCACGCGCACCTTCCGGCCGCTCGCCGCCGCACCGTGGCCGTTGGCCCCATGGCCGTTGCCACCGCCGTGATCGCCCGGGTCCACTGCCTTGATCATCGCGTCAACCTCCGTAGCGAGCCGAGAACCATCACGCCCCGGCCGTGGCCGGCTGTCCCGACCGGGCGGCCTGCCGCTCCTTCCAGACCTCCTCGATCACGTCCGCCCCGACCAGCCCGTAGAGCCGCGGCCGCGGCGGAATGAGCGACGTGTCGACATCCTGGTAGCTGATCTGCGGGTTCCCGTCGGGGCCGCACTCGGCGATCGTCGACTTCAGCCACTTCCGCGTGTTGGCCTCGAACGCATCGCACCACTGCTCGGCCTCCCGCCGCTTCCCGACGGGATCCGTCGCGGCGATGCCGGGCATGGCGAAGGCGGGCTTGAAGTGGGCCCCGCGGCATTCGTCGCGGAGGAGGGCTCCCTTGAGGATCAGCTTCGCGACCGGAAACATGTCGCCGAGCGCCTTGGTGAACACGACGTTTTGGTTGGTCCAGTTGCCCGTGTCCGAGACGGCGCAGCGATTCCACCGCTCCTGCATCCGGCAGACCTCGTCGTAGGCGGCCTCGAGCTGGTCGTTGCGGCGGACGACCGTCGCCACCCGCGTCATGAGCGCCCCGAGTTCCTGGTGCAGTTCGTAGGGATTCTCGTCGCCGCTGGTTCGCGCCAGCAGGGCCCGGTGCCGTTCCTCCTCGCGGCGCACCGCCCCCTCGAAGAGCCGCGACTCACCGGCGGCCGCCGGGCGGTCCGCGCACGCCTCGACGAGGCTCGGCGCCACGAACAGGCCGCTGAAGATGCACGACAGGAGCGAGTTCGCCCCGAGGCGGTTGGCGCCGTGGTACTGGTAGTCGCACTCGCCGATCGCGTAGAGGCCGGGGACGTTCGTCTGCTGGTTCCGGGGGGAGCCCTCGAGCATGCCGCCGGAACCACTCCTCTCGTAGTCGACCCACAGGCCGCCCATCGAGTAGTGGACGGCGGGGAAGATCTTCATCGGCATGGTCCGCGGGTCGACGCCCTGGAACTTCTCGTAGATCTCCAGGATGCCGCCGAGCTTGCGGTCCAAGGTCTCCCGCGGGATGTGCGTAAGGTCGAGGTAGACGCAGAGCCGGTCCTTCTCGACGGAGAGGCCGTCGGCCGTGCAGATGTCGAAGATTTCGCGGGTGGCGATGTCGCGCGGGACGAGGTTGCCGTACTTCGGATACCGCTCCTCGAGGAAGTAGCACCGCTCGGCCTCGGGAACGTCCCGCGGATCGCGGGGATCCTGCGGCTTCCGCGGCACCCAGACGCGGCCCCCTTCGCCGCGGGCGCTCTCGCTCATGAGCCGCAGCTTGTCGGCCCCCGGGATCGCGGTGGGGTGCACCTGGATGAACTCGCCGTTGCCGTACCAAGCACCGTCCCGGTAGGCCCGGCTCACCGCGCTGCCGGTGCAGACCATCGACATGGTCGACCGGCCGTAGATCAGGCCGCATCCGCCGGTCGCGAGCACGACGGCGTCGGCCGGAAAGGCACGGAACTGCATCGTGACGAGGTCCTGGCAGATCGCGCCGCGGCAGCGGCCGGCATCGTCGAGCACCGGCCCGAGGAAGTCCCAAAACTCCCACTTCTTGATCCGCCCCTCGACCTCCCGCCTCCGGACCTGCTCGTCGAGCGCGTAGAGGAGTTGCTGGCCGGTCGTGGCGCCGGCGAAGGCGGTGCGCTTGTAGAGCGTGCCGCCGAACCGCCGCTGGTCGCGGAAGCCCTCCGGCGTGCGGTTGAAGGGGACGCCGAGGCGGTCCATGAGGTCGACGATCCGGGGCCCCCAGTCGGCCATCTCCTTGACCGGGGGCTGGTGCTGGAGGAAGTCACCGCCGTAGACGGTGTCGTCGAAGTGCTTCCACTCGTTGTCCCCCTGCTGCCGCGTGAGGGCGTTGACGCTGTTGATGCCCCCCTGCGCGCAGACGCTGTGCGACCGCTTCACCGGCACCAGGCTGACGAGATCGACCGCCACGTCGAGCTCGGCGAGCCGCATCGAGGCGGCGAGACCCGCCAGGCCGCCACCGACCACAAGAACCCTGGGTTTGGCCATCTCATTCACCTTCCTGACTGCGATCCGGTCCGCGACGCGCCCGCGACGCTCGGCTCGGAGGGAGCAGCGGCGGAATGCCCGGGCCGGACGGCCGGATCCTTGCCTTCCAGCAGCCGCTTGACCTCCTCCATCCGGTCTTCGGTGGCCCGGGCCTTGCCCACGTCGATGCCCCGCATCCCTCCGACCGCCCCGAGTCCGGCGGCCGCCAGCGCCAGGCCGACCACCACGCTGACGACGTTGGCCCGCCGCATCGCGGCCGGGCTGGTCCACAGCCCCCAGGTGATACCGAGCGTCCAGAGCCCGTTGGCGAAGTGATAGACCACCGCCAGGACGCCCAGGCCGTACAGGATCGACGCCAGCAGCGGCTGGATGGCCAGGGCCGCGGAACTGGCGGCCCGGTGCGGATCGAACCTGCCGCCCCCCAGCGGGGCGCCCAGCCAGTGCAGGTGGATCACGTGCCCGATGATGAACACGAAGGCGATCATCCCGGTGGCCCGCTGGAGCGTGTAGCGGACGTTGCCCACGTAGGCGTAGGAGCCGACGTTGGGCAGGCCGTTGGAGATGATGATGAAGCCCACCACGGCGTGGAACAGCATCGGCAGGAAGATAAAGGCCCACTCCACGGGCACCAGCAGCGGGCCGAGCGAGTGGATGAGGTCCACGCGGGACTGGAAGGTCCGACCGTCGTCGCCGGCGAGGATCGAAGCGTTGGTCAACAGGTGGACGGCGAGGAAGGCCCCCACCGGCACGAGCCCCGACAGCGAGAACAGCCGATAGATGAGGAACTGGTGGCGGGAGAGGAACGACGGCGACGAGTCGCTCACGACGGGGCCTCGCGGTGCTGGACGTGCGGAGAGCGTGTCGGGCGACCAGGGCCGGAAGGCCGCGGCGGTGCGACGACGACACCCGAGGGAGTATAGGGAGCGCCGCCGGCACGACAACGCCGAGCGGCCATTTGGCGGCCCCGAGACCGCAATTTATACTTCATGCGATCGAAAGATCGGCACCGGAGGCTGCTGGGTGACGGATTTTTCCCGAGGTTCGGCCGGAGAGCCGGCCGCAAGCGGCCTGGAACGCGCGATCGTCGGGCACCTGCCCGACGGCATCGCCCTGGTCGATCCCGGTTGCCGCGTTCACTGGTCCAACGAACGGCTGGAGGCCTGGTGCGGCGGGTGCCGGGCGACGGG
>JBIIUP010000159.1:0-7273 GCA_044339885.1 Pirellulales bacterium
GGGCAGCAGGCGCAGGAGCTTCCGCGAGCCGGCCGACCGGGGGGCGGCGGCATCGACGGTCGCGGCGGCGGCGAGCCGGTCCGCCAGGTGCGCCGGCAGGCTGCCCGTGACGATTCCGCCCCGCAATCCGTTGGCGTGGAGACGCCGCTGCGGCTCGGCACCGAGCGCCTGCTCGTCGACGAAGTCCCAGAGTTCCTCGTGGAGGACCGCGTCGTCCGGGTCGTAGCGGACGAAAAGCAACTCGACGGGCAGCGTTCGCGGCGTCGCCCCCTTCCGGGCGTCGTCCGCGGCGATCGCCGGCGGCTCCGGCGAAGGGGTCGGCCAGCCGCCGATGCCCGACGTCAACGCGGTGCGGCAGCCGGCAGTGGCGAGGCAACCGGCGAGGCAGCAGAGGAGGACCGCGCAGCGGTGCATCGGCGGAGCCTGCCAGGCGGGCCGGGGGCGGAGACGCGGGAGAATTAGAGGGGGCGTGGCCCGGCGTCAACGCCGGCCCCCGTCCCCTGCGCCGTCCACCCCGCTTGCCCGCTTCAGCCGGCCGCCTTGACGGCGTTGCGGAAGATGGCGAGGCCGGCGCCGGGAGCGTCGGGGTCGAGGCGTCCCATCCATGACGGGTGCTGGGTGGCCTCGATGAACCGCTCGGGATGGGGCATCATCCCCAGGACCCGCCCGGTGTCGTCGCAGGCACCGGCCACGTCGAGGGCGGCGCCGTTGGGGTTCGTGGGCCGGCCCCGGTCGTCGGCGGCGTAGCGGAGCACCAGCCGGCCGGCGGCGTCCAGCTGGGCGAGATCGGCGGCGGAGCGGGCGACGAACCGGCCCTCGCCGTGCGCGACCGGAAGCTCGAGGTCGTGGAGTCCCTGGAGGAACGGACAGTTGCCCGGCGCGGCGTGGAGCCGCACCCACCGGGCGACGAACTGTCCCGACGTGTTGTGAGCCAGTGCCGCCACCGCGCCGCCCGTGGCGGGGTCGGAGAGCAGCAGGCCGGTCTGCACGAGCACCTGGAAGCCGTTGCAGATGCCCAGGACGAGGCCGCCGCGGTCGCGGAACCGCCTGAGCGCGTCGGCCAGCCGCGTCTTCAGCTCCAGGGCGAGGATCCGGCCGCTGGCGATGTCGTCGCCGTACGAGAACCCGCCGGGGATGCAGAGGATCTGGCAGTCGTCGGCGAGCGCGGGCCGGGCGGTGAGCGCCCGCACGTGCACCCGCTTCGCGATCCCGCCGGCTCGCTCGAAGGCGTGGGCCGTCTCGTGGTCACAGTTGGTTCCGGGGGCGCGGAGGACGAGGGTGCGGGGGGCGAGCATGTCAGGCGTGGGCTCCGGTCTTCCGGGCGGCAGCGGCGCCGCTCCAGGCGTCCGCGAGCCGCTCGACGGCGATGCGTTCTCCGCGGCCGGACGTGCCGGCGATCTCCAGGACCGGCTCCTCCGTCACCGCGCCGATCCACTCCCAGGGCGTGCCGGTCATGGCTGCCGCGAAGGCATCGGCATCGGCCGCGCGGACGGCGCACACAAAGCGGCCCGGCGACTCGCCGAACGCGATCGCCAGGTCGGCGGCCGAGGCCGGCGCGGTCGCGACGTCGGCCGCCGCGAAGGGGACCGCGGTCAGGTCGATCCGGGCGCCGAGCCGGCCGCCGATCGCCATCTCGGCGACCGCGGCGAGCAGGCCGCCGTCGGAGCAGTCGTGGCAGGCCTGCACGATCCCTCCCGGGCCGGCCGCCGCAGGCGTCCGCATCGCGCGGGCCACGGCGGTGCACGTGGAACGGAACGCGACGGCGTCGACGACGGGCACGCGGCCGCCGCGGACGAACCCGGCGACCGCCAGCTGGCTGCCGGCCATGTCGGCCCGCGAGCCGCCGACGACCGCCAGCCGATCGCCGGGCCGCTTGAGGTCGGGCGTGACGGCCCGGCGCACGTCCTCGACCTGCCCCAGCGCCGTGATCAGGAGCGTGGGCGGGATCGAGAGCTCGCGGGCCGTCCCGGCCGGATCGGTCCAGGCGAAGACGTTGTTGAGGCTGTCCTTGCCGCTCACGAACGGCGCGTCCAGCGCGATCGCCAGATCGTGGCAGCCGCGGCAGGCCTCGACGAGCGTGCCGAGCGACTCGGGCCTCCGGGTGTCGCCCCAGCAGAAGTTGTCGAGCAGCGCGACCCGCGCCGGATCGGCGCCGGCGGCGACGACGTTGGCCACCGCTTCGACGATCCCGCCGGCCGCCATCTGGTAGGGATCGGCCGCGCCCAGGCGGTGCCGCAGGCCGACCCCCAGCACGAGGCCGCGGTGCCGTCCGAGCACGCCGCGGACGATCGTGCCGTCGGCGGGCCCGTCGCCCGGCCCCAGCAGCGGCTTGACCACGCTCGCGCCCTGCACCTCGTGGTCGTACTGGCGGACGATCCACTCCTTGCTCGCCACGTCGGGCAGCCCGAGCACGTCGACCAGCGCGGCGGTGAGCGGCTCACCGGGACCGGGGAGCCACGTCGGGGGCGTCTCCGGGGCCGACACGAACCGCGACGGCAGCCGCTGCCGCGGCCGGCCCTCGTGGAGAAAGTGGCAGTCGAGCTCGCCGGCCACACGGTCCTCCCAGCGGAGCACGAGCCGGCCGGTGCCCGTGAAGCTGCCGATCGCCGTGGCCTCGACACCCTCCGCCGCGGCCACGGCGGCCAGCTTCTCCCAGGCCGCCGGAGGCACCGCGAGCACCATCCGCTCCTGCGCCTCCGAGATCCAGGCCTCCGTCGCCGAGAGGCCGTCGTACTTCAGCGGCACGCGGTCGAGCTGGACGTCGGCGCCGAGGCTGGCCCCCATCTCGCCGACCGCGCTGGAGAGGCCGCCGGCGCCGCAGTCGGTGATGGCGTGGAACAGGTCCTGGCGGGCGGCCTCGAGCACGAAGTCGGTGAGCGTCTTCTCGTGGATCGCGTGGCCGATCTGCACGGCACCTCCGGACTGGCTCTCGCTGGCGCTCGACAGTTCGATGCTCGAGAAGGTGGCGCCGTGGATGCCGTCGCGGCCCGTGCGGCCGCCGGCCACGACGACGAGGTCCCCCTGCTGCACGGCCGCCTCCGCGGCGCCCCGCGGCATGATGCCGACGGTGCCGCAGAAGACCAGCGGGTTCCCCAGGTAGCCCGGGTCGTAGGCGACGGCGCCGGCGATCGTGGGGATGCCCATCCGGTTGCCGTAGTCCCGCACGCCCGCCACCACGCCGGCCAGCAGCCGCCGCGGCGGGATCACCCCCGGCGGCAGGTCGGCCGCCGGCGTGTCCGGCGGCGCCACGCAGAAGACGTCGAGGTTGGCGATCGGCTTGGCGCCACGGCCGGTGCCGAGGACGTCGCGGATCACGCCCCCGAGGCCCGTGGCCGCACCGCCGTAGGGCTCGATCGCGGAGGGATGGTTGTGCGTCTCGACCTTCACGCAGACGTCGTGGTCGCCGTCGAAGCGGACGACGCCCGAGTTGTCGCGGAACACGCTGACGCACCAGTCGCCGGCCCCGAGCGACTCGCGGATCGTCCGCGTGGCCGCGAAGACCGTCTCCTTGAGGAGGTTGCCGTAGCTGGCCCGCCCGGCCGGCCCCTCGTGGTCGACGGCGCTGGTGAGCGTCTTGTGGCAGCAGTGCTCGCTCCAGGTCTGGGCGATCGTCTCCAACTCGATCTCGAAGGGATCGCGGCCGAGGCCGCGGAAGTGGTCGCGGATGGCCTGGAGCTCGCCGACGGTGAGGGCCAGGCACCGCTCGCGGCTCAGCCGTGCCAGGGCCGCGTCGTCGAGCCCCTCGAGCCGCACCCGCTCCTGCGCGAAGGCCCAGGGCCTGCCGCCCGCGAGCGTCTCCAGCGCCAGCGGACCGACGACGACCTCGTGGATCGCCTCGCTGGCGAGCAGCCCCCAGGCGAGTCGGCCGGCCTCGGACTCTGTCAGCGGCGGCAGCCAGTACTTGCGGACGCTGCGGACGCCGCTCGGCCGCAGGCCCACCAGGCCGCAGGCCTCGCGGGCCGTCTCGGCGGCCGGATCGGTCACGCCGGGCCGCGGCAGCACGTGGACCAAGGTCGGCAGCCCCACGGGCCCGACGCGGAGCTCGGCCGCGCCGGCCTCCGCCGCGACGAACGATTCGGTCACCGGGTCGGCGAGCACCTCGCGGGCGAGCCGCTCGACGTCGTCCCGCGAGAGGTCCCCCTCGACGAGCCAGCCGGTCGTCACCGCGGCGCGGCCGCACCCGGCGATCCCGAGGTCGGCGGCGCCCGCCACGACCCTGCGGGCCGCGTGGTCGGCGGCGGGGTCGCGGAGGATGACGTCAATTTCCCAGAGCATCGCGATCGTCCTTGGCACGCCTGAGCAGGGACACCAGCCGACGGCGGTCGCCGGCCTCGATGGCGGACAGCATCTTTTCAACGGCGCCGGCGAACCGCCGCATCGCGCCCCCCACCTGGCCGGCGTTGTCGAGGAGGATGTCGGCCCAGAGTTCGGGATCACCGGCCGCGATCCGCGTGGTGTCGCGCCAGCCGCCGGCCGTGAACCGCCGGGCCGCTGCGGGCGTCGCCGCCGCCACGGCGGCCGCGACGAGGTGCGGGGCGTGGCTCGTGGCCGCGAGGAGCCGGTCGTGTTCCCGCGGCGGCATCATGTACACCGTCGATCCCAGGGCGGACCAGAGGCCGCCGATCGCCTCGGCGTCGGCCCGGGGCGTAGCCCGGACGGGCGTCACGACCGCGACACGGCCGGCGAAGAGTTCGGCATCGGCCGCCGCCGCGCCGCGCCGGTGGCTGCCGGCGATCGGATGGCCCCCGACGAACCTCCCGCGCCGCGACCGGCGCCGCTTCTCCCACGCGGCGACGATCCGGGCCTTCGTGCTCCCGGCGTCGGTGACGAGCGTGCCCGGGCGGACGGCCGCGTCGATGCGGTCGAGCAGTTCGGGGATCGCGGCGACGCCGGTCGCCACCACGACGAGGTCGGCGGACTCGCAGGCGGCAGCCAGGTCGGACGACGTCTCGGTGACCGCCCCGGCCCTCCGCGCCTCGGCGAGTCCGGCTGCGGACCGGCCCACGCCCACGATCCGGCCGGCGAGGCCGCGGGCCTGAAGGGCCTTGCCGATCGAGCCGCCGATCAATCCCACCCCGACGATCGTGACGGCAGGCCACTGGGCTTTCATGGGCAAAACGAACGGCGTGCTCCGGGGGACGCGGCGGCCGATTTTTCTACCAGAACGGCCGCGGTGACGGCAGGGGTGGACGTAGAATGCCCGGGCTCGTTTCCAGAGGGTGATCGCGATGCCACGTGGCGGACGATTGCCGGATCGACTCGCGGCCGACGTGCTCGAACGTCTCTCCCGTTCGCTCGCCGCCGGGATCGACCCCCGTCGCGCGTGGGCCGGCGAGACGGCCCGGGTGCCGGCACGGTGGCGGCCCGCCTTCGCGGCCGCGGCGCGTTCGCTCGCCGCCGGCGGCGGCCTCAACGCGACGCTCGAGGCGACCGGCGCGTTCGGGCCGCTCGTGACGGCCGTGGTCGCGGTGGGGGAACGCACCGGCCGCGATGCCGAGGTGCTCGGCGACGTGGCCGCGACGGTGCGGGAGGCGGCGCGGGCCCGCGGCGAACTCCGCGCGGGGCTCGTGCGCCCGGCCTTCCAGCTGCTCGCCGCGGTCGCAGCGATCGGCGTGCTCGTCGTGGTCTCCGGATCGATCGCGGATCTCGACGGCCGGCCGGTCGACATTCTGGGGCTCGGGCTCGTCGGCCTGCCGGGGCTCCGCCGCTTCCTCGCGATCGTGGCGGCCGTGACCGTGACGGCGGCGGTCGGCATGGCGGCCGCCGCCCGCAGCTGGCGGGACGGCGGAGCGGTCCGACGGCTGGCCGTGCGCGTGCCCGTGCTCGGGCCGGCGGTCGAGGCGTCGACCGCCGCGGCCTGGTGCCGCGCCGCGGCGCTGGCTAATCACGCCGGCCTCGACGCCGGCGGCCTCGTCGCGCTGGCCTCGGCGGCCGCACCGGCGTTCTGCATCCCGGCGGACGCCGTCGTCGGCAGGCTGCGGGCCGGCGCGGACCTTGCCGAGGCCCTCCGCGAAGTCTCGGGCGGCCGGCTGCCAGAGCGCGTGACCCAGGCCGTGGGCGTCGGCGAGCTCACCGGCACGACGGCCGAGACGCTGGGGCGGCTGGCGGACCAGCTGGCCGACGAGGCGCGGGCGGGCTTCACGGCCGCGGTGCGGGCCGCCGGCACGCTGGCGTGGGCCGCCGTCGCCGGCGTGGCCACGTTGGTCGTGGTGCGGTTCTTCTCCTTCTATGCGGGGCTGATCCAGGATGCCACGCGGCCGTTGTGAAGCCTGCGGCGGTGCGGCTGGACCGGCCCGGCCCGGGATGCCGACAATCCTGGCATGGTGACCCGGTCAGCCGCCTCGTGCGTCGCGATCCTGCTCGCCGCGGTCGCCGCGGCGGACCCGCCGGCCGCTCCGTCGGAGGCCGCCCCCAGCCACGCCGAGACGATGGCCCGCATGGGCCTCGTGCGGCACACCGGCGGCTGGCGGACGCCGCAGGAGATCGAGCTCATCGAGCGGGCGGAGCGGGCGGCGGCGGGCCGTCGCGAGTGGACCAGGCGGCTGGAGAAGCTCCGCCGCGAGCTCGACCGAACCGGCGCGACGAGCCGGGCCGCCGAGGAGATCGCGGAGATCGCCGACCCGTTGGCGGTGCCGTCGCTCGTCGCGGCGATCGCCGCCGAGCAAGACCGCCGCGTCCGTGGCATGTACGTCGCCGCGCTCTCCCGCATCCCGTCCCAGGACGCGTTCGCCGCCCTGGTCTCGATCGCGCTGGATCATCCCGACGCCGAGACCCGCATCGCCGCGGTCGAGCGGCTCGGCGCCATCGGGCCGCGGCTGGCCTCGCCGCCGCTGGTGGCGGCGCTGGCGAGCGCCGACAACGCGCAGGTGAACCGGGCGGCCGAGGCGCTCGCGCGGCTGGGCGACGCGGCCGCCGTGCCGGCGCTCATCGCGAGCCTCGAGACGCGGCACGTGGTCGTGCAGGGGAGCGGCCCCCCGGCCGGCGCGACCTCGGCCACGTTCACGCCGTCCGGCGGCGGCCTCTCGATGGGGGGCGGACCGAAGGCGGCGCGGGTGCCGGTGCGGAACGACCGGGTGCTCGAGGCGCTCGTCGAACTGACCGGCGCGAACTTCGGCTGGGACGTCACGGCCTGGCGGGCATGGCTTGCCCGTCGCGAGTCACCCCCGGCCGACTACGACCCCCGCCGCGGCTAGAGCGATTGAGCGAGGGGTTGCCCGTGCCGGCGAGCCGGCGTTGCTGGCCGAGCGAAACCAGGATGGTGAAGCGAGGGCAG
>JBIIUP010000019.1:0-22745 GCA_044339885.1 Pirellulales bacterium
CCGCCGGGAGCCTCGATCGTGCTCGTGCGCCCCCCCGGGAAGCCCAGTCGTTCCAGCACGCGGACCCGCACGCCGGCGCGAGCCAAAAGCATCGCCGAGGCCAGCCCTCCGGGGCCGGCACCGATGATCGTCACCGTCCGTGACATCCAGCTCATCCCGCGACCGTCACGACCGTGGGGAGACGTTCCCACCGGGCCGCACGGTTCGGCGGTAGTGTAGCAGCCTGCCGGCAACGCGGCGCCCCGATCCGGCGGCAGTTCGTCGCCCGAGCGATCGCCAGGGCTCGGATCAGTAGGGAATCAGGTACGCGGACCGCACCGGGCGCAAACCGCCGAACAGGCCGCGTCGGTAGAGCGGCACGGCGACCGCGGCGGGGGCGTAGGCCGCGGTCACGGGAGCGGCGAAGACCGGCGCCGCCACGGGTGGCGCGTAGTAGGCCACCGTCGGGGCGGCGACCGGAGCGTAGTACGACGTGACCGCAACGGGTGCGGCGACCGGGGCCGCGAACACCGGCGAGTAGGCGGTGCGGACGGCGACCTCCGCAGGGGCGGCCACCATCGGGGGCGAGAACGCCGTCACGGCCGCATAGTTGCCGGAGGGGAAGTAGTTGGCGACGTACGCCGGCCCGGCGACGACGGGCGCGGCGACGATGGGCCGCATCGCCCCGTAATAGACGACCTGGGCATCGGCCGTGCCGCCGGCGCAGCCGGCGGTCACGAGGACGGCGACAAGCACGGCGGCGGGACACCCTGCGACGCGACCGACGACGGACTGGCTCATGGGTTTCTTTCCGGTTCGCGGCGGCCGTTACCCGGCGGCGGATCCTACCGCCCGGGGGACCGGGCTTGTCGTGCCGATCGCGACTCATTGAGAATACGCACGACGCCCACCGCCGTGCAAACCGCCGGCAAAGTCAGCCATTTCGCGTGTTTCCACCGGCGTGGCGCGGCCGTGGCGGCGGGCATTCCGCGACGCGTTCCAGCCCCGACACCCTGCCTGGTTCAGGAGACACTTTGGCCTCACCTTCCGGCTTCCGGTCGCTCCTGCTGGTGCGGGTGCTCACGGTGCTCAATGACAACCTGCTGCGGTGGCTGGCGATCGGTCTCGGCAAGCGCGCGGCCGGGGCCGCGGGGACGGCGCTGGTGCTCGCACTGGGCACCGCCGGCTTCGTGCTCCCCTTCATCGTGCTGGCCTGGCTGGCGGGCTGGCTCGCGGACCGCTACCCCAAGCGGTCGGTCATCGCGTGGGGCAAGTTCGCCGAGATCCTCATCGCCGCCGTCGCGGTCGGCGTCGTCGCCTGGGGGGCGGGGGCCGGGGGTGTGGTGGGCAGGCTGCCGGTCGGCCTGTGGCTCCTCCTGGGAGTCCTGGGCGTGATCGGCATCCAGGCCGCGATCCTGGCGCCGAGCGTGCTGGGCTCGATCGCCGAGACGGTGCCGCCCGAGCGGCTGTCGGCCGCCAACGGCGTGTTCGCGATGGTGAGCCTCGTGGCGACGCTCGCCGGCATGGCCGGGGGCAATTGGCTGG
The DNA here is from genome assembly GCA_044339885.1 of Pirellulales bacterium. Classification (GTDB taxonomy): domain Bacteria; phylum Planctomycetota; class Planctomycetia; order Pirellulales; family UBA1268; genus QWPN01. Next base: position 1,525 of record JBIIUP010000019.1, read on the forward strand.
CCGACGTCACCCCGCTCTCGGCCGTGGAGGCGTCCTCTTCCGCGGGGATTGCGGTCGCGGGCCTCCCCTTCGCCGGCGCGGCGCCGGCCGCCCTGACGCTCGTCGGCGTCGCGGTCGTCGGCTGGCTGGCGGCGTTCGGCCTGCCGCGGGTCGCCGCCGCCGACCCGCACGCACCGCCGCCGTGGAACGCGGTCTCCCGCACCTGCGGCGATCTCGCCGAGGTCTTCCGCGACCGCAGCCTGGCCGGCGCGGCGGCCGGCATCGTCTTCTTCTGGGCGCTGGCCGCGATCGCCCAGCTCAACGTCGACCAGTTCGCCTTCGAGTCGGGGGCCACGACCCAGCTGCAGATCGTCCCGCTGCTGGTCGCCCTCGTCGGGGGCATCGGCCTGGGGAGCCTGGTGGCGGGACGGCTCTCGAAGCGGGGGGTCGACCTCGGGTCGAAGGTCGACCTCGGGTTCGTGCCCGTGGGCGCGATCGTCATGGCCGTGGCCTGCTTCGCGCTGGCCTGGTCCCGCGGCGGGGTCTTCACCGACGACGCCGGGACCGCCGCACGGCTCGCGGCGCCGGTTGCGTGGCTCGTCCTGCTCGGCATCGGCGCGGGGCTCTTCGACGTGCCCCTGGAGGCCGCGCTGCAGGAGCGGAGCCCGCCGGCCCGCCGCGGCGCGATCCTCGCGGCGGTGAACCTGCTGGTGTTCTCCGGCATGTTCGCCGCCTCGCTCGCCTACGGCGGCCTGCGGACGCCGGTGGGGGCCGCGGCGACACCGCTGGTCTCGGCCCGCGGCCTGTTCGCCCTGTTCGGAGTCTGCTCGCTCGTCGCCGCCGGGGTCGCCGTCTGGGCCGCTCCGCGGGCCGCGCTGCGAATCCTCGTCCGCGGCCTCGTCGCCGGGCTGTGGCGGCTCCGCGTCCGGCACGAGGACCTCGTGCCGGAGACCGGGCCGGCCGTCGTCGTCGCCAACCATCTCTCGTGGCTCGACGGCTTTCTCCTGCCGCTGGTCTGCCCGCGGCCGCTGCGGATGGTCGTCTATGGACCGAACATCCAGGGCCGGTTCCTCAACATGCTCGCCGACCAGTGGCGGTTCATCCTGTTCGACCCGAAGCCGAAGTCGATCGGCCGGGCGCTCAAGGCGATCCAGTCGGGCCTCGCCGCGGGGGACGCCATCGGCATCTTCTGCGAGGGGGGGATCTCGCGGCACGGGCAGATCCTCGGCTTCAAGCGGGGGCTGGAGTGGATGCTCGACAGGGTCGAGGCCCCGATCGTGCCGCTCCACATCGACGGCCTCTGGGGCAGCGGGCTGACCTTCTCCGAGGGGCGGTACTTTACGAAGCGTCCCCGGCGGTTCCGCGCCACCTGGCCCCGGCGGCTGCGGCGGTCGATCACCCTCACGTTCGGCAGCCCGCTGCCCGTCGGGACGCACCCCAACGAGGCCCGGCTGGCGCTTCAGGAACTCACGGCCTCCGCGGTGCGGGAACGATTCACGACCTGGGACGCCCCCGGGATCGTCGGGCCCGGGATCGCCGACCCGGCGGCGGCGGCCGCGACGGCCGAGGCCTTCGACGGCGCCTGCCTCGTCCGCCGCGACGACCGCATGCTGTCATCCATCTCCGCCGCCGATCCGCTGGGCGACACGCTCGGCGGGGCCGCCGGCCGCCTGCTCGGCATCCACGCCGTCGGGGCCGATCCCCTCCTCCCCGCCGCGGAACTGGCGGCGGTGGTGGCCCGCGAGCGGAGCACGATCTGGCTGGCGCGGGTGGAGCAGGTCGCCGCCGTGGCGGAAGACCGTGCCGCCGCGGCGGCGGTCGCGCGGACGGTCACGGCGCTGGTCATGCCGATCGGCTCCGTCGCGGAACTGCCGGGGGCGGTCGCCGCCGCCGCCGCGTTCCGGGCGGCCTGCGGCATCGAGCCCGTCGTCGCCTTCGCGCCGCGCGAGGCCGGGGGACTGGTGGCGATGAACACGCCTCCGGCCCGGGCCGCCGCCGACCACGAGGTGACCTGCCGGCCGGAGACGGTCGGCCGGGTGCTCAACGGCGTGGTCGTGTGGCCCGAGGCCCGGATGCGGCCGCGGCTCGGGCGGCCATCGCTGGCCGCCGCGGGCATCCCCGACGACACGCCGCGATCGGTCGTGATCGGGGCTACGCTCCCCCGCCCCGGGTCCGGGGGCTCGGCCCCGCCGCGGGCCGTCCTCCTCGCCGCGTCGTTCGACGTCGATGCCGAGGGGTTCCTGGTCGTCCGCGGCTGAACGAGCGGTTTTTTCGGCCAATCTTGGTCGCGGAGTGCCGGTGCGGTATCGTTGATCGCACGCACCCGTAGCTCAATTGGATAGAGCATCGGTCTACGGAACCGAAGGTTGAAGGTTCGAGCCCTTCCGGGTGTATTGCCGCCGCGTAGCCGCCGCCGGGTCCCGCGGTCGCCCGGGCCGTGAGACTGGGGTTGGGGAGCGGAGCCACGGGCCGCTAGGCTTCCGGCCATGGAACGCCCGTCCACCATGCCGGCCACGGCCCATCGCGTCGTGGGTTTCGACCCCGGCCTCAACGTCACCGGCTACGGCGTCGTCGAGTGCCACGGCGCGAGCGTGCGGCTCGTCGAGGCGGGCACGGTTCGGTCGCGGGGCGACACCCTCGAGGATCGGCTCCACACGATCCATGCCGGCGTCCGCGAGGTGCTCGAAGCCTTCCATCCCACGGCGATGGCGATCGAGCAGGTCTTCGCGCACGCGAAGTTCCCCAAGGCCGCGATCCTCCTCGGCCATGCACGCGGGGTGATCTGTCTCGCCGGCGTGCAGGCGGGCCTGGCCGTCCATCATTATCTCCCCACCCGCGTGAAAGGCACGCTCGTCGGCTCGGGCCACGCCGGCAAGGACCAGATCCAGGCGGCCGTGCAGCGGGAGCTCGGGCTCGCGAAGCGGCCCGAGCCCGCCGACGCGGCCGACGCCCTCGCCGTGGCGCTCGCCGACTGGCACCTGCGGCTGCGGCCCCTGTTCTTCGGCACGGGCGTCGCGCGCGTCAGGAGCGGCCGCGCATGATCACGCGGATCTCGGGCACGCTCGATCGCGTCGATCCCTCGGCCAACGCCGTCGAGATATCCCTCGGCCCCGTCGTCCACGAGGTGCTCGTCACCGAGCTGGTTCGCCGCGGCCTCCAACAGAAGATCGGCCAGCCCGTCGTCCTCCACACGCTGGAATACCTCGAGGGCAATCCCACCCGCGGCAACCTCGTGCCCCGGCTCGTCGGCTTTCTCTCGGAGGTCGAGCGGGAGTTCTTCGAGCTCATCTGCGAGGTCGACGGCGTCGGGGTGCGCAAGGCCCTCCGGGCCATCATGCGGCCCGTCGGCGAGATCGCCACCGCCATCGAGGAGCAGGACGCCAAGGCGCTCGCCACGCTGCCGGGCATCGGCGCCGCCACGGCGGAGCGAATGATCGCCAAGCTCCGCCGCCGGATGCCGAAGTTCGCCCTGCTCGTGGCCCGCGAGGCCCCGGCCGAGGCGGGGGCCACCGGCGACGTGCTCGTGGAGACCTTCGAGGTGCTGCGGTCGCTGGGTCACTCGGACTCCGAGTCCCGTCGCCTCGTCGACGCGCTGCGGGCCGACAAGAAGAAGCCCAAGGACGTCCAGGAAGCCCTCGAGGCGATCTACCGGCAGGTCCACCGGCCGCGGTAGCCGGGGGGGCGGGAGCCGTGCGGCGGACGGCGGCCGTGGTCTGCTAGATTTTCCCGGATGAGCGGCATGGAATCCTTCCGCGAGCCCAGCGTGCAGGCGGCCGACGAGCCGCTGCCCGAGGACCGCGCGTTGCGGCCGCAGCGGATGCATGAGATGGTCGGCCAGCGGGCCGTCTACGAGCGGCTCGAGATCGCGATCGACGCGGCGCGGAAGCGGGGCGAGACGCTCGGCCACATCCTGCTCGACGGTCCTCCCGGGCTCGGCAAGACGACCTTCGCCACCTGCATCCCGCGGGAGCTCGGCACCACGCACCAGATCGCCAGCGGCGCCGCCCTCGCCGCCCCGAAGGACCTCCTGCCATACCTCACGAACGCCGCGGAGGGCTCGGTGCTGTTCATCGACGAGATCCACCGGCTACCGATCGCGGTGGAGGAGTTCCTCTATCCGGCGATGGAGGACTTCCGGATCGACATCACGCTCGGCGACGGCGTGGCCGCCCGCACGATCAACATGCCGCTGCGGCCCTTCACGCTCATCGGGGCCACGACCCGCGCGGGCCTCATCTCGGCCCCGCTCCGCGACCGGTTCGTGGTCCGTGAACACCTCGACTACTACTCCGTGCCCGAGCTGGCGGAGATCGTCCGCCGGTCGGCGGCGAAGCTCCAGATGCCCATGGACGACGTCACCGCCGACGAGATCGCCCGGCGGAGCCGGGGGACGCCGCGGCTGGCCAACAACCGCCTCCGCTGGATCCGCGACTTCTCCACGAGCCGGGCCGACGGGAAGATGGACGTCGGCATCGCCCGCACGGCGCTGGAGATGCAGGGCATCGACGAGCTCGGGCTCGACGGCTTCGACCGCCGGTACCTGGAGACGATCCAGCGGGTGTTCGCCGGCGGGCCGGTGGGGATCGAGGCGATCGCCCACACCATGAGCTCGGCCGCCGACACCCTGGAGGACGACGTCGAGCCGTTCCTGCTGCGGTGCGAACTCGTCGTGCGGACGCCCCGCGGCCGCCGGCTGACGGCCAAGGGGGAGGAGCACCTCGGCGTGCCGCCGAAAATCGCCCCGGACAGGCTTTTTTGATCGCGATCAACTCTCGTGGCTCGCCGGCTCGCGGGCGGCAATTGACCGCACCGCACGTTTCTGGCTACCCTACGCGGCTCCCTTCGACCCCGTCAGGTGCTCCATGGCCGTCCCCAAGCGTCGTCAGTCCAACCAGAAGACCAGGTCCCGGCGGGCCCATGATTTCCTGACGCCCCGCCAGCTGACCTTCTGCTCCAACTGCGGCAAGGCGGTGCCCACGCACCGGATCTGCGGCACGTGCGGCCATTACATGGGCCGCGCCGTCATCAAGACCGGGGAATAGCCCCTTGTCGACCGCAGCCGAGCCGCGGCCGGCCATCCTGTTTCCGGGTCAGGGAGCCCAGGCGGTCGGCATGGCCGGCGACTGGGTCGACGAGCGGCCCGAGGCGGCGGCGCTGTTCGCCCGCGCCTCCGACATCCTCGGCTACGACCTGCTGGCGGTCTGCCGCTCCGGTCCCGCCGACGCGCTCAACACGACGGCCGTCAGTCAGCCGGGAATCCTCGTCACGAGCCTGGCGGCGCTGGAGGTCTTGCGGAGCCGCGCGGGCCATCCGCTCGACGCGGCCGCGGTGACCGCCGGACTGTCGCTCGGCGAATACACCGCCCTGGTGTTCGCCGGCGCCCTCGGTGTCGACGACGCCGTCCGGCTCGTCGACGTCCGCGGCCGGGCGATGCAGGAGTGCGCCGAGACGCGGCCCGGGGCGATGGTGGCCGTGCTCGGCATGGAGCGGCAGCCGCTCGCCGCCCTCTGCGACGCCTGTCGCGGCGGCGACGTGCTCGAGATCGCCAACGTGCTCTGTCCGGGCAACATCGTCGTCTCCGGCTCCAGGGAGGCCTGCGGACGGCTGGCCGCGGCTGCCCCCGGGGCCGGGGCCATGAAGTGCGTGCCGCTGGAGGTCGCCGGGGCGTTCCACACCGTGCTCATGCAGCCCGCCGTGGAGCGGCTCGCCGAGGCGCTGGCGCGGACCGAGTTCCGCCCGCCGCGGATCCCGGTGGTCAGCAACGTCGACGCCCGGCCGCACACCGACCCCGCCGAGATCCGCGGCCTGCTGGCCCGGCAGGTGGTCGGCGTTGTCGAATGGAGCGATTCGATGGCATACATCCTCTCCACGGGCGTGCGGGCCGCGTGGGAGGTCGGGCCGGGCCGCGTGCTCCGCGGGCTCATGAAGCGGATCGACCGCGGCGCGGTCTGCTCCGGCGTGTTCGACTGACGGCCGCAGTCGCGGCGACCCCATCCAGGAGGCTCTCAATCATGGCGGACCAGACGGCGCAGGCGGATCGCAGGCGGCTCAATGTCGATCTCTCCGGCCAGGTGGCGCTCGTCACCGGGGCCTCCCAGGGGCTGGGCCGCGCCATCGCCGAGGCGCTCGCCGCCAGCGGGGCCAGCGTGGCGCTCGTCGCCCGGTCGGTCGACAAGTTGGCCGAGGTGGCCGCCGCCATCGCCGCCGCGGGGGGCAGGGCCGAGGCGTTCCCCTGCGACGTGTCGCAGGCGGAGAATGTCCAGGCGGTCGTCGACGCGGTCGTCGAGAAGCTCGGCCGGCTCGACATCCTCGTCAACAACGCCGGCGTCACCCGGGACACGCTCCTGCCCCGGATGAGCGACGAGGAGTGGGACCAGGTGCTGGCGACGAACCTGCGGGCGCCGTTCCTGTTCATGCGGGCCGCCAGCCGGCCGATGATGCAGCAGCGGTACGGGCGGATCGTCAACGTGGCGAGCGTCTCGGGCCTGATCGGCAACCCGGGGCAGGCGAACTACTCCGCCTCGAAGGCGGGCCTCGTGGGGCTCACGAAGACCGTCGCCAAGGAGCTCGCGGGCCGGAAGATCACCGTCAACGCGGTGGCCCCGGGGTTCATCGCCAGCGACATGACGGCCGCCCTGGGGCCGGCGCTGCTCGACGAGGTCAAGAAGCGGGTGCCGGCGAAGCGGCTGGGCGAGGCCTGGGAGATCGCCGAGGCGGTCCTGTTCCTGGCGGCGCCCTCCTCCAGCTACGTCACGGCTCAGACGCTCGTGGTGGACGGCGGCCTCATCGGCTGAAGGCCGCCGGAACCGCGGTCCGGACGGCCCCGGGGGTGGTCGGCCCCGGGCTGGACAGGGCCGGGCTCGGCCGGGTATATCTTCGCCGTGAACGCGGGCAAGCTGCGCGGCCTGGAAGGCCCCGTGGGTGAGGTCGCGGCATCGCAGGAAGAGATTCGTGATCCGCCCGGTGCAGTGCCGGGCCCAAGGAGGTTGCATACGGTGGCTTCAGTCCAAGACCGCGTGATCGACATCGTCTCGTCGCAGCTGGGCGTGAGCAAGGATCAGATCACCCCCGAGACGTCCTTCATCAACGACCTCGGTGCCGACTCGCTCGACACCGTCGAGCTCGTCATGGAGCTCGAGGAGGAGTTCGAGATCAACATCCCGGACGACGCCGCCGAGAAGATCCAGACCGTCGGCCAGGCCGTCGACTTCATCGAGAAGCACCAGGCCTGACACGGCGGCGGTGCGCGGCGGTCCCGACCGGGGTCGGGTTCCAGTCCGCGAGGGGCACTTTCCAGGGACGGGCGCGGCAGGACTCAGGATGAAGCGGCGGGTCGTGGTGACGGGGATCGGTGTCGTCACCTCCCTGGGACGGGCGCTCGAGGGCTTCTGGTCGCGGCTCGTCCGCGGCGACAGCGGCGTCGGCCCGATCACGCTCTTCGACGTGTCGGGCTACAAGGTGCAGTTCGGGGGCGAGGTGCCCTGGAATCCCGAGCGCGAGGACATCGCCGGTCCGAAGGAGCTCAAGCGGCTCGACCGGTTCACCCAGTTCGCGCTGGCGGCGGCCAAGGATGCCGTGGCCGATTCGGGCATCGACTTCTCCCGAGAAGACCCCTACCGGTGCGGCGTCGTCATCGGCTCCGGGATCGGCGGGCTCTGGGAGTTCGAGGTCCAGGAAGAGCGGCTGCTCCACAAGGGCATCGACAAGGTCTCCCCCTTCACGATCCCCAAGCTGATGGTGAACTCGGCCAGCGGCAACGTCTCCAGCCTCTACGGCATCAAGGGGCCGAACTTCGCCGTCGCCACGGCCTGCGCCAGCGCCGCCAATTCGATCGGCGACGCCCTGCGGGCCATCCAGTACGGTGACGCCGACGTCATGCTCACCGGCGGCAGCGAGGCCGCCCTGACCCCGATCGGGCTGGCGGGCTTCCAGAACATGCGGGCGCTCTCGACCCGCGGCGACGCGCCGCAGCGGGCCAGCCGCCCGTTCGACGTCGACCGCGACGGCTTCGTGCTCGCCGAAGGGGCTGGCATGGTGGTCATCGAGGAGCTGGAGCACGCCCGGAAACGCGGGGCCCGGATCTACGCCGAGCTCAAGGGCTACGGCGCCAGCGGCGACGCCGGCCACATCACCCAGCCCGACGAGGAGGGGCGCGGTGCGGCCCACGCCATGAGCATGGCCCTCCGCGACGCCGGCCTCCCGCCGGAGGCCGTGGACTACGTCAACGCCCACGGCACGAGCACGCCGCTCGGCGACGTGGCGGAGACGAAGGCCGTGAAGCGGGTTTTCGGCGACCATGCCCGGCGGCTGGCGATCTCGAGCACGAAGAGCCAGCTCGGCCACACGCTCGGGGCCAGCGGCGGCATCGAGATGGTCGTCTGCGCCCTCACGATGGACCGGGGGGTGATCGCCCCGACGATCAACCTCGACAGCCCCGATCCAGAGTGCGACCTCGACTACACGCCGAACACGGCGCGGGACGCACGGGTCGACGTCGCCATGAGCAACAGCTTCGGCTTCGGCGGCCACAACGCCTCGCTCGTGCTGGCACGGCTCGCCTGAGCGTCGGCGTCCGGCCGCCCCGCCGCCGGGAGCGGGGCCGGAGGCAGGGTTGAAGAGTGTCCGCCGGCTTCCGTAGAGTCTGGGCGTCCGTCGCGAGGGACCGCGGTCATGGTCAGGCTGACATTCGGGATCGCGCTGCTGGCCACGGCACTGGCGGTGCCGCCGGCCGCCGCCCAGGTGCCGGCCGACGTCGGCCAGGTCTGGCAGACCTACGACCTCCGGCCGTTCACGGCGCAGGCCGGGCCCGGCAGCGAGCGGCACGTCGTCGACTGGGTGCTCCAGGAGACCGGCTACCCGGCGTGGCACGGGGCGCACGCGGCCTCGCTGTCGGCCGGCGGGGATTCCCTGGGCTGCTTTCACACCCCCGAGATGCAGGCGCGGGTGGCGGACGTGGTCGGCCGGTTCACGCAGGATGCCGCCACCCCGCACCGGTTCACGATCCGCGTGTTCGGCATGGGGAGCCCAGCCTGGCGGGGCGACGTGCGGCCGGTGCTGCGGCCGTTGCCGGTCGCCACGCCCGGCGTCCAGGCATGGATCGTGTCCCGCGAGGATGCCGCGGTCGTCGTCGGCCGGATCCGGGGACGCAGCGACTGCCAGGAGCTGCCGACGGGGCCGGTGCTCGCCGCCAACGGGATTCCGGCGCAGCTGGCCGGCGGTCGCAAGCTGCCCTACGTGCAGGACGTCGCGGCCCGTCCCGACGCCTGGCCGGGCTGGCAGATGCAGAACGCCGCCTGCGACGAGGGCTTCGCCATCGACCTCCACCCCCTGCTCTCGCGGGATGGCACGGCGGTCGAGGCGGTGTTCCGGTGCCGTATCGATCAGATCGAGCGGATGGCCTCCGTGGCCCTCGCCTCGCCATCGGGCGATCCCGGTGGCGTGCGGGTCGAGGTGCCCCAGGTGGCGGCGGTCCGCGTCGGGGAGCGGTTCCGCTGGCCGGCCACGCACACGCTCCTGGTGTCGCTCGGGTTGGTGCCCTGGCCGGTGCCCGCGCAGAATACGGCGGTCTCGTCGCTCCTGTCCGACACGAAGCGCCGTGACGTGATCGTCGCGGTCGAGCCGCGACTCCGGGGCGCGCCGTAGCGTCCCGCTCCGCCGAAAAAGGTCACGAGGGTGCAGCGAACGATGGGTGAAGCCGCGGTTCGGCGGGTGGTCGTCACGGGCCTCGGCGTGGTCTGCCCTCTGGGGCTCTCGCCGGAGGAGCTGTGGACGGGGTTGGCCTCCGGCTCGAGCGCCGTGGTGCCCCTGGAGGCGTTTTCCGCCGCGGGCATTCCGCTGAAGCACGCCGCCGAGGCCCGCTGCTTCACCGGCGACATCGCCGACTTCGGCCCGCTCGAGGCCGACTGCAAGAAGGCGATCCGCAAGGGGCTCAAGGTGATGTGCCGCGAGAGTCAGATGGCGGTGGCCGCGGCCCAGCGGGCCCTCCACGCCACGGCCGCCTCGGGCCACCATCCGCCGGAGCGGTTCGGCTGCGTGTTCGGCTCCGACTACATGCTCACGCTGCCCGAGGATTTCACGGCCGGGGTGGCCCGGTGCCGCGGCGCCGACGGGGACTTCGATTTCGACCGCTGGGCGCCCGAAGGCATGCCGCTGCTCAACCCGCTGTGGCTGCTGAAGTATCTGCCGAACATGCCGGCCAGCCACATCGCGATCTACAACGACCTGCGGGGGCCGAGCAACTCGCTCACGCTGCGGGAGGCGAGCGGCCACCTCGCCGTGGGCGAGGCCGTGGTCACGATCCAGCGGGGCGCCGCCGACATCATGGTGGTCGGTGCGACCGGCACCCGCGTGCACCCGATGAAGACGGTCCACGCGCTCCAGAGCGAGCAGGTCGCGCTGGGGGACGGAGCTGGCGGCGGCGATCCCGCCCGGTGGAGCCGGCCCTTCGACAAGGGGCGGTCGGGCATGGTGCTCGGCGAGGGGGCGGCGGTGCTCGTCCTCGAGGAGCTCGGCCACGCCCGCGCCCGCGGGGCCCGGATCCTCGCCGAGGTCGTGGGCCACGCGGCGCGGTGCGCCGCCGACCGCGGGGGCGTGGGCCGCCGGCGATTGGCGATGGCCGAGGCGATGCGGCGGGCGCTCGGCATGGCGGGCATGGACGGCGACCGCATTGGCCACGTGCACGCCTTCGGCGCCAGCACCACCGCCGGCGATCGCGACGAGGCGGCGGCGCTCGGCGACGTCCTCGGCCCGGCGGCGGCGGCGCGGATCCCCACGGTCGCGGCCAAGAGCCACTTCGGCAACCTCGGCGCCGGCGGCGGCCTCGTGGAATGCGTCGCCAGCATCCTCGCCCTCGACCGCGGCGAGCTCTTCCCGCTGCTCAACTACGAGATGCCCGACGCCGACTGCCCGGTGCGGCCCGCCCGCGCCGGGGATCCGGCCGGCGACTCCTTCATCTCGACGGCCGTCACTCCCCAAGGGCAGGCGGGATCGCTCGTGATCAGGGCCTACCGGGAGGGCTGAACCCCGGCGGCTTTCCCCCGGAAGAACGGCCGCTCCTTGACAAGGGCCCCACGGGGCCTTAATTTTCGGGGGTTGCGTCGAGGTTTCCTGGCTGCTGGTTCGCGGATTCGCTTCCAAACGTTCGTCGCCGGAGGTCCGGGCGGCGGCCGTTTCGGCGTCCATTTCGTGATGGGGCGTCGGCTGTGCCGGCAGGTCCTCGTCAAGACGCCGCCGAGAACCCCATGAAGCCCGAAGAAATCCTCCGCATCGTCGACGCGATCCATCGCGACAAGAACATCGACAAGGAGATCGTCTTTCAGGCGATCGAAGCGGCGCTCGTCACGGCCCTGGCGCGGCAGTACGGCGAGGAGGCCGACATCACGGTCGCGATCGACCGGCAGGACGGCCGCGTGACCGGTGAGCACGCCGGGCAGCCGATCGACACGGCGGAGCTTTCCGGCCGGATCGGCGCCCAGACGGCCAAGCAGGTGATCATCCAGAAGATCCGCGAGGCCGAGCGGGACGCCATCCACGACGAGTTCGAGGAGCAGATCGGGCAGATGGTGTCCGGCGTCATGACCCGCTTCGAGGGGGCGGCGGCCACCGTGCAGCTGGGCGCCACGGAGGCGATCCTGCCGCGGAGCGAGCAGATTCCCGGCGAGGCCTATCACCCCAACGAGCGGATTCGGGCCACGATCTTCGAGGTCCGCAAGGTCGGCAGCCGCGTGAAGATCATCCTCTCGCGGATCCGGCCGCAGCTCGTGCAACGGCTCTTCGAGCAGGAGATCCCCGAGATCGCCGACGGCGTGATCGAGATTCGGGCCATCGCCCGCGAGCCCGGCTACCGCAGCAAGGTGGCCGTGATCAGCTCCGACAATCGCGTCGACTGCGTGGGTGCCTGCGTCGGGGTCCGGGGCAACCGCATCAAGAACATCGTCGAGGAGCTCGGCGGCGAGCGGATCGACATCGTCCGCTGGAGCGACGACCTCCAGGTGCTCGTCCCCAACGCCCTGCAGCCGGCCGAGGTCGACGAGGTGATCCTCTGCCAGATGCTCGGTCGCGGCATCGTCCTGGTCCGCGAGGATCAGCTCTCGCTGGCGATCGGCCGGCGCGGCCAGAACGTGCGGCTGGCGAGCAAGCTCTGCGGCTGGGACATCGAGATCATGACCCGCGAGGAGCTCGACCAGCAGATCGAGCGGGCGATCGTCGGCTTCTCGTCCATCGAGGGGTTGGAGGAGTCGGTGGCCGAAAGGCTGGTCGGCGAGGGGTTTTTGTCCTACGACGACCTGTCGGTGATCGAGCCCGACGACCTCATGGAAATGGGCGGCTTGTCCGCGGAGGTCGTCGATGCGATCGTTGCGGAGGCCGAACGGCGGGCCGCGACGGCCGAGGCGGCCGCGGCGGACGAGCGGCGCAAGCAGCGGGAGCAGGATCGGATCACGAAGGCGACGGCCGATGCCGAGGCGGCAGCGGTGCTGGAGTCCCCGGACGCGGTGGACGTGTCCGCCGCAGACGCGTCGTCCGGCTCGGCGTTGGACGTGGAGTCACCCGGAGCCGGGGCTTAGGTCATGGTTGCGGTACGGTGATGGTCGGGTCGACAGGGAGAAGTGCGAGTGGCCGTGCGGATCTACACGCTGGCGAAGGAGCTCAAGATCGACAGCAAAGAGCTGGTCGATCTGTGCAGCCGTGCCGGCATCCAGGACAAGGGCTCGGCGCTGGCGAGCATGACCGACGACGAGGTCGCCAAGCTCAAGGAATTCATCGCCGGCCGTTCGCGGCCCGCTGAACGGCCGGTCGCGGCCCCCAAACCGGCCGCCCCGGTGGCGGCTCCCGTCCAGGGGGGCGCGCTGAAAAAAGAGGATTACATCGCCCCGGGTGGCGTTGCCGGCAAGGGGCGGCCCCCGGAGATCCAGCCGCCGAAGCCGGCGGGCGACGTGGCGCGGCCGCGGCCCGGGGTGCGGCCCGCCACCGACGGCGGCAAGCCCGTGCCCCGTCCCGCCTTCAAGCTGGCGCCGATGCCGGCGGCCAACCGGCCGCCGGTGGCCCGCAGCTCCCAGGAACCTGCGGCCCAAAAGCCCGACGTGAAGCTGCCTCTCGACGCGATCCGCAGCGCCAAGGCGGGCGGCGCCAAGCCGTTGGCCGACCACATGCGGAAGCACGAGCAGCAGCGGCAGGCCGAGGGGCAGCGGCCCCGTCCGGGCATCGGCCGCGGCGGTCCGGGGGGCGGCATGATGCCGATGCCGCCGCCGCTCGAGCCGGGGGGCGTCCGGCCGCGGCGCACGCCCTCCAAGGGCGGCACCGGCAAGCCTGACGACGTGCTCGGCGGGCGGGAGCTGCGGCAGCTCAGCCGGAAGCGGCTCGACGGCCGCGGGGACGACGACGATGGGTCGCGGCGGCGGCGTTCGGCGCGGCCGCGGAAGAGCGGCGTTTCGACCGCGGCGCCTCGTAAGACCAACGCCTCGATCCAGGTGCCCTGCAACGTCCGCGCCTTCTCCGAGGCCATCGGCCTCTCGGCCAGCGACGTGCTCAAGAAGCTGCTGGCGTTCGGCAGCGAGACCATGCCGAGCATGGGCTCGATGCTCGACCGCGACACGGTGGAGCTGCTGGCGGCGGAGTTCGGCGTCCAGCTCGACATCAAGACGGCGGAGGACCTGGAGAAGGAGTTGCTGGTCGGCTTCGACGCGATCGACGAGGATCCCGCGCTCCGCACGCCGCGGGCGCCGGTGGTCACGTTCCTCGGCCACGTCGACCACGGGAAGACGTCGCTGCTCGACAGGATCCTGGGGATCGACGTCGCGGCCCGCGAGAGCGGCGGCATCACGCAGCACATCCGTGCCTACTCCGTCGACCGCAACAGCAAGTCGGTCACGTTCGTCGACACGCCGGGGCACGAGGCCTTCACGCAGATGCGGGCCCGCGGCGCCAACGTCACCGACTGCGCGGTCATCGTCATCGCCGCCGACGACGGCATCATGCCGCAGACAGAGGAGGCGATCAGCCACGCCCGGGCCGCGGGGGTGCCGATCGTCGCGTGCATCAACAAGATCGACCTGCCCGGCGCCGACGTGCAGCGGGTCTACCAGCAACTCGCGGCCAACGAGTTGCTGCCGACCGAGTGGGGGGGCGAGACGGAGGTGGTCAAGACGAGCGCCGTCACCGGCGAGGGCGTCGACCAGCTCCTCGACACGCTGCTGACGATTGCCGAGCTCCACGACCTGCGGGCCAACGCCGATCGCAGCGCCGCCGGCGTCTGCCTCGACGCCTCGATCCACGAGGGCCGCGGCGTGGTGGCCACCCTCCTCGTCCAGAAGGGGACCCTCAACATCGGCGACGCCATCGTCTGCGGCGAGGCCACGGGCTTCGTCAAGTCGATGATGAGCACGCTCACCCGGCGGAAGGTCGCCGCGGCGGGCCCGGCCCAGCCGGTGTTCGTGACCGGTCTCGACGTGCCCCCGGGGGCTGGCGACCGCTTCCAGGAGGTCGAATCGATCGCCAAGGCCCGCGAGGTGGCGGTGAAGCGGTCCGACATCCGCCGCCACAGCAGCCTCATCGCGGCGCCGGTGCACGTCACCCTGGAGAACCTCGTGGATCGCCTGGGCACCCAGAAGGCGCCCACGCTCAACCTCATCCTCCGGGCCGACGTCCGCGGCTCGATCGAGGCGATCCTCAAGGAGCTCCAGAAGCTCGAGCATCCCGAGGTGAAGATCCGCATCCTCCAGGCGACCGTGGGGGGGATCTCGGAGGCCGACGTGCAGCTGGCCGACGCCTCCGACGCGGTCATCATCGGGTTCAATGTCGTCCCGGACGAGCGGGCTCGGTCGCTGGCCGAGGACCTGGGCGTCCAGGTCCGGCGTTACGACATCATCTATCAGGTGACCGACGACCTGCGGAATGCCCTCGAGGGCATGCTTGCGCCGGAGAAGCGCGAGGCCGACCTCGGCCGGGCCCTGGTCCAGCGGACCTTCAGCATCAGCCGTCTCGGCGTGATCGCCGGTTGCCGCGTGATCGCCGGGATCATCGCCCGCAATGGGCGGATGCGGGTGATCCGCGACAGCCGCGTGATCGGCGAATACGGCATCGAGTCGCTCAAGCGCGAAAAGGACGACGCGCGGGAGGTCCGCGAGGGCCTCGAGTGCGGCATCAAGCTGGCAGGATTCAACGACGTCAAGGAGGGCGACATCCTCGAGTGCTACCGGATCGAGGAAGTCGCGCGCACGCTCTCGTGAGTTCACGGCGACTGCTCAAGGCTGCGGAAGCGGTGCGGGAGGTCGTCAGCATGGCGATCCTGACGCAGGTGCGGGATCCGCGCGTTCGCGACGTCACGGTGACGCGGGTCGAGATGGCCCCCGACATGCGGACGGCGACCGTGCACGTGTCGGTGATGGGCAGCGCGAGCCAGGAGCAACTCGCCCTCCGCGGCCTGGCCAGTTCCGCCGGCTTCCTCCAGGCGCAGATCGCCGAGAAGATCGACACGCGGTACACGCCGCGGTTGCGATTCGAGGTGGACAAGGGCGTGAAGCTGTCCCTGGAGATCGCCCGCGTGCTGGGGGAGGTGCTGCCCGATGGCGGCACGACGGACCAGCCGCTGGTCGAGGAGACAGACGAGCGGACGGACGAGCAGATGGTTGAGCAGGCAGACCACGAACGGAAGGAAGCATGAGCGCATCGAAGCGACCCAAGCCCGGCAGCAAGCCCGTCGGCAAGACCGGTTCCAAGCCCGCGGGCAAGCCCGCCGCCGCCGGCAAGCGGCCGACCGAGCCTCCGGCCGCGCGGCCGGCCCCAGCGCCCGCCGTCAAGCCGCCCCCGCGGGGCCCGTTGATCGCGAAGCTTCAGAAGGCGCTGCGGGCGGCCTACAAGCCCGTGGCAGTGAACGTGTCGCGCCCGCTGCTGGACCAGGTGCTGTTCGCCTGCTGCTACGAGGATGCCCCGGCGGACGTGGCCGAGCGGGCGTTCGCGCGGCTGCTGGAGGGCTCGTTCGACCTCAACGAGGTCCGCGTGACCACCGTGGCGGAGCTCGCCGAGTCGCTTCAGGACCTGCCCGACCCGCCCCGGGCGGCGCTCGCCCTCCGCCGTGTGCTGCAGAGCGTCTTCGAGTCGACCTACAATTTCTCGCTCGAGCACGCCCGCAAGCACTCGCTCGCCCACGGGCTGAAGACCCTCGAGCATCTCCACGGCATCTCCCAATTCGTCGTCGCGCACGTCGTCTCGACCGGGCTCGGCGGCCACATGATCCCGGTCGACCGCGGAGCGATGGCGGGCCTCTACCTGTGCGGCATCGTCACCCAGCAGGAGTACGACGCCGGCAAGGTCGCCGGCCTGGAGAAGTTCGTGCCCAAGAAGGCCGCCGCCGAGTTCGCCTCCCTGCTCCACCAGTTCGGCGTCGAGTGCCTGACGAACCTCCACGGCGCCACCGCGCGGAAGGTCGCCACCGCGGTGAATCCGGCCGCGAAGGACCGGTTCCCCAAGCGTGGCGAGCCCCTGCCGGTGCCGGCCCCGCCCCCGACCCCCGCCGGCCGCGAGGCCCAACGGGCCGCTGAGGCCGCCCGACAGTCGGCCGAGGAGCATCGCCCCGCCGGTCCGCAGGCGGCCGCCCGGCCCGCCGGCAAGACGCCGCTGCCCCCCCCCGGCGCCGGCCCCAAGCGGACGGCCGACGGCAAGACCGCCGGCGGGAAGCCCGGGCCGAAGCCCTTCGTCGTGAAGCCCAACATCGGCAAACCGCTCACGATCAAGCCGCCGGCCGCTGCCGAGAAGCCCCCCGCCAAGCCCGCGCCGAAGCCGACGGCAGCCCGGCCCGCCAAGATCCAGCCGCGGGGTGCCGCCCCCGCCAAGAAGGCCGGCGCGTCCGGCCATTCGCGGCAGCTGTCGAAGCGCAAGCCGCGGTAGCCGGCGAGACCACACGGAGGAACGAGCGTTGGCCGGTCATTCCCACTGGGCGAACATCTCCCGCAAGAAGTCCCTGATCGACGCCAAGCGGGGCAAGCTGTGGAGCAAGCTCGCCAAGGCGATCATCGTGGCCGCCAAGCACGGCGGTCCCGATCCGGACGCCAACCTGCGGCTGCGGTACGCGATCGACGCGGCCAAGGCCGTGAGCATGCCGAAGGACAACATCCAGCGGGCGATCCGGACGGGCACCGGCGAGCTCAAGGGGGGCGATCTCGAGGAGTCGCTCTACGAGGGCTACGGCGCCGGCGGCGTGGCCGTGCTCTGCGAGATCCTCACCGACAACAAGAACCGCACCGCCCCCGAGATCCGCAAGATCTTCGAGATGTGCGGCGGCAAGCTCGGCGGCACCGGCTGCGTGGCCTATCTCTTCGAGCGCCGGGGGCTCGTTCGCCTGCCGCAGGCCGACTGCGACGAGGACAGGCTCATGGAGGTGGCGCTCGAGGCGGGGGCCGAGGACGTGAAGCTCGCGGGCGACCGCTGGGAGGTGACCTGCGAGCCGGCGGCGATGGCCGCGGTGGTCGACGCGCTCGGCAAGGCGGGCCTGGCGCCGGAGTCGAACGAGATCGTTCGCATCCCGACGAACACGGTCGACGTGGAGGACGTGGAGACCGCCCGCAAGGTGCTCGACCTCGTGGAGCGGCTCGACGACCATGACGATGTCCAGAGCGTGGCCGCCAACTTCAACATCCCCGAGGCGGCGCTCGCCGAGCTGGGCTGATCCGGATGCCCCTCGATCCGCAGGCCGTGCGGTGGAGACGGGAGGGTCGATCCGCGTGTGGCGTGGCTTGGGGCCGCCCCCACCCTCTCGCCGGACGCTCGCTCCGGTCATCCTGACCTACGCTCGCTCGATGCTGCCCTCGCTTCACCATCCTGGTTTCGCTCGGTCAGCAACGCCGGCTCGCGGGGATGGGCGGCCCCTCGCTGAGTTCCTGCCTCGACTGCGCGGCGGATAGCCGGGCTGAAGAGAGCATCCAGGTTCAACAAGCATGGATCAGCAAGCATGGCCGATTCACGGCTGGACGCGGCCGGAGCCGGCCCGACCTGCCGCGATCTCGTCTACGGCGTCGCGGCGGCCGGCTGGCCGGGTGACTCGGCGGCGGCCGGCTCGGGGTCGTTGTGCTCGACCTGGGGCCAGTACTCGTCGAAATCGAAGTGCGGGCTGTTGTCGAGGTCGTGGCACTCCAGGCAGTTGTTCACCACCTTCTGCCGGTCTTCCGGGGTGGCGAGCGAGAGCACGAGTTCCTTCCGCAGCCGGTCGCGCTCCGCGTCGCTGGCGCGGACGTCGCCCCGCTCGACGGCGGTGTGGGCCGCGGCAGGACCGTGGCAGTTCTCGCAGCCCTGATGGGCGAGGTGCGGCGTGGCCGCCATGCCGGTGAATCCGCCCTCGAAGGGCTCGAACCGTTGCGGGGCCCAGCCCGTCACGTGGCAGGAGAGGCACTCCGGGTCGCCGTCCCGGCGGGGCCGCGCCTCCTCCAGCGTGGTCAGGGCCGTCGCGTGCGGCGTGCCCTCCCAGACCTCCCAGGCATGCTCGTGGCAGTCGGCGCAGGCGGCGCTCCCGGCGAAGCGGCGGCCCGTCGGATGCCGGATCGGCACGATGCCCAGCCCCTGGAGCCCGAGCGTCTCCAGCTTGACCTGGTACGTCCCCAACAGCGCGATCATGTCGGGCGACTCGCCCCAGCGGGCGTCGAGCGGCACCCGCTGGGTGCGGACCTTCGCGCCGTCGGCGAAGAAGCCGACGGCCACCGCGAACATGCCCTTGTGGCCGAGCTCGAGCAGCAGCCCGCCGCCGGGCAGCGGCTGGGGCTCCAGCGGAGGCTCGTCGCCGCCCCCGGCGGTCGCGACGACGTCGAACTGCGGGTACTTCGCCGCCAACGCCTTCGACTCCGCGGGCGTGGACCAGCAGAGCAGCACCTGGTGGTCGCAGCCCTCCCGCGCCAGCTGCGGGGCGATCTCGTCGAGCGCCGTGGCGGCCGCCACGACCTCGACGTCGTCGTTGCGAAAGGTGGCCGCCTGCCCGTCGCCGAGCACGCTGGTGATCCCGATCTTCAGGCCGCCCGCCTCCACGACCCGGAACCGCGGCGCGATGTTGGCGTCGAGCCCGAGCAGGCCGACGTTGCCGCTCACGAACGGGGTCGGCATGTCACCGATGGGGGCCACGGCCGCCACGAGTTCCTCCGCGGGCAGCCGCAGGTCGCCGGGGCCGAAGCCGATGCCCGAGTAGCCCATCGCCCGCAGCCCGTCGACGATCGACTGGAACTTGGCCTCCGTCTGCCGGCCGAACCGCTTGACCTGGCCACCGACGTCGAGGGCCACGACGGGCCAGTCCGCGGCGGCGACCGCGCGGAGGAAGTTGTGCCGGCGGCTCAGGCCCCCCTTCTGGTTTTCCTTGCCGGTGCAGCCGCAGGGCTCGATGTAGCCGTCGAGTTCGCCCGTCACCACGAGCACCGCCCGGGGCCGTTCCCAGTCGGTGAACACGCGGCCGTTCCGCTCCTGGAACTTCGTCACGACCGCGTCGTCGACGCCGGCGCCCCGCTCGGGGACCGCCGCGGTCGCGGCCCGGGCCCCGCCCGCGGCCGCCGTGAGGACGGCGAGGATCAGGGCGATGCGGCCATGAAACGGGGGCTGCGGGGAGGGCTGGGGCATGGTGGGCGGCTGCCGGGGTGGGGCGTCACGGACCGATCGCGATGCAGACCGGAATCGTGAGCGTGGGGGAATCGGGGTGGCCGGTGTCGAAGACGATTTTGCCCGCCGGGCCCTGGGCGGAACAGATGTGATTCGCCGGCCGGCTGCCGGGGGGGACGATCACCTCGATCGCCGTGCGGACCACCGCCCCGGTGCCGATCGGGGCGGCCGCACCGATCCGCACCTCGAGCGAGCCCGGCACGACCTCGCGGAGCGTCGGCCGCACCGAGTCGCGGTGCGGGCCCTTGGCGGTGAGGAAGACCGTCGTCCGCATGCCCGCCTTCCCCGACACCGCCCCCAGCACGAGCGCCTGCCGCTCCCGGTCCCACCCGGGGCCCGCCACCGAGAGGTCGCCTTCCACGCTCCCCTCCAGCGGAATCTCGGCCGTCATCTCGCCGTCCATGTCGAAGGCGACCGTCACGGTCCGCCGCAGCCGGCCGAGCGGCAGGCCGGGCTTCACCTCGACGTCGACCCGGAACCCACCCGTCGCGCCCTCCCGGGACGCCACGAGATCGGTCGGCAGGGCCGTCGTCGAGACCGCGAAGCGGGTGGAGGCGTCGTCGCCGTCGATCGTGGCGGACCGGACGCGCGGCGGCTCCGCGCCGAACGTGAAGACGTCGCTCGTCACGCGGTCCCCCGCCATGGCCGCGATCCGCGGCAGCACGAGTGCCGGCGGCACCGCCTGCCAGGTGGGGACGACGGTCCCCTCGACCACGAGGGGAATCTCCGGTCGCCGCGGGTCGTCGGTGAGGATCGTGACCTGCTGGCGGAACGGCCCCCCGTCCCCCTTGCCGGTCCATTGCACGGTGACCGGCAGGCTGCCGCCGGGGGGCACCACCTTCCGCGTGGCGTCGCCGTCGCCGTCGCCGCCGAGGTCGCCGATCGTGCACGAGCAACTGCTGGCGCCCCGCGAGAGCGTCAGCGGCACCGTGCCGGCGTTGCGGATCGTGAACACGTGGCGGCCCGTGGCCCCCGTGCCGATCCTGCCGAACGCGTGGACCGTCGCGTCGGCCTCGGCGCGGGGCGCGGCGGCGTCGGGCACCGGACCGTCGGGCCGGAAGCCGCCGACGTGCCACGGCCGCCGCGCCGCCTCCAGCGCCGCGGTGGCGGCGCCGAGGCAGCACCCGACGGCGAGGGCGAAGACCGCCACCTTCCAGGTCTCGGGCCTGCGCCACGCCATGCCGTCCCCGCGCTCCGTGCCGCGATCTCGAGCCGCGACGCCCGCGGTCGACCCGGCATTGTACCGGCCCCCGGGGCAACACCCGGAGCCCCGGGCCCTCTCAGTACGCCCGGGCCAGCACGCTCCGCCGCGACACCGGCCGGCCCGTGACCACGCAGGTGCCCGGCTCGTCCGGGCCGTCCATGGGGATGCAGCGGACGGTGACCTTGAGCGGGTCGAAGGCCGCGGCCACGGCCGGGTCGTCGGCGACGTGCACGTGGGCGAAGCCGCCCCGCCCGCCCCCGTCACCGGTGCCGAAGAAGTCGGCGACGGCGGCGGCCGACTCCAGGCGGACCGTCCGCTCGTCGCGGAACGCCCGGGCCCGGTCGAAGAGCCCCTGCTGGATCTCCGCCAGCAGCGCCGGGACGCCCGCCGCGAACTCGGCCAGCGGCACGGCCGA
>JBIIUP010000160.1:0-7107 GCA_044339885.1 Pirellulales bacterium
ATCGGTCGGAGCGACCGGGTTTGGCCGGGCCCTGGGGCGGCTCTACCGTATCGAGGATGGTGTCGGCCCCCTGTCGGTCGGTCGACTGGCGCTCCTGGCGACCATTCCATTCGGCCTCATGCTCTATCTGTCGATGCGATTGCCCTGGGCGATCCGCCGCTACCGGCTCACGAACCGACGGGTCATGATCGAGCGGGGCATCAACCCCCGGGTCGAACAGTACGTGGACCTCGACCGCTTCGACGCGATCGACGTCGCGGTTCAGCCGGGGCAGGAGTG
Source organism: Pirellulales bacterium (assembly GCA_044339885.1). Classification (GTDB taxonomy): domain Bacteria; phylum Planctomycetota; class Planctomycetia; order Pirellulales; family UBA1268; genus QWPN01. The sequence goes on from JBIIUP010000160.1 coordinate 280, forward strand.
GTACGCGGCGGGAGACCTCGTGTTCCGTCGCGGCCCGATCGAGACGCTGCGGCTGACGGGCGTGAGCCGGCCCGAGTCGTTCCGTCGCGTCTGCCTCGAAGCCCGGCAGGCCTACGTCAGCGTCGCCGCGGCCCAGCCCGAGATGGTCGGCGCCTGATCGCGATTCGGCTCGTTCAGGGGCAACCGCTGCTGCAGCCGACACAGGCGGTGACGGTCTGCGAGCCGGCAGCCCAGAAGCCCGCGGCGGCGAACGGCACGGGGCCCATGGACCCGGAGCCCAGCCCGCGGCCCGGCAGCGTGGACCGGACATACGGCTGGTAGGCGTCCGGCTCCACGAGCACCACGCGGATCCAATCCGTGTCGAGGCCCTGGAAGCCCGTCGGGGTTTCCAGGAGGTGCCGGAAACGCTGCGTGAGAACCTCCCGCGCCAGCGACGACGCGGTGCGTTCGGCGGCCAGCTTCTCGCCGGGGGAGAGATTGCGACGAGCCGTGAGGGCGAACAGGAGGCGATCGTCGCGGTGGTAAACCCGCACGCCCGCGTCGGGGTCGACGGCGGCCCGCAGCCGGTCGCCCTCGAGCGTGGTGAAGTCGTCCACGGCCTGGCTCAGCGACGTGCCCACGGCCGCGGCGTTGGCCGCCACCCGCTCGCCGACGGAGGGCCACAGGGGCTCCGCCAGCACGGGACGGATCACCCAGGGGGCGAGGACGACGGCGAGGACCAAGGTGCGGGGAGTGGACATGGGCGGCTCCGAGGACAGACGCGGGAGACCGGACGGCCTGAAGGTCGTTCCAGTCTCTGGACGCTAGTTCGGCCCCGGGCGGCCGTCAAATGGTCGTCTCCGGGGGCGTTCACGGGGCCGCCGCCCCGGAGGTCGGCCCGCGGGCGGGCGGCGCCGGTTCGGCCCGCGGGAACCGGCCGGTCTCCAGGAATGCCGCCGTGAGGGCGGCGGTTTCACGGCTGAAGAGCAGGCCCGTGTGCCAGGTGGGCAGGGCCACGAAGTCGTGCGGCACGTCGGGCCGGGTGCTCTCCTCCGAGACGAGCGCATCGTACTCCGCGGCGATGACGCCGATTTCCACGTCGGGGGGCATTGGCAGCGTGTTCACGAGGCTGTCGTCAGCCGTCGAGAGCTCGATCACCGGCTTCAAGAACCGGCCGAAGGTGTTGGCCGCCCGCGTGGCCACGAACGAACCGTGGTTCGGGGGGGCGAGCATCACGAGTCGGCCCAGCTTCGTCGGCCGGTACCGGTCGAGAGCGGCCCGGGTCACGATGCCCCCCATGCTGTGCGTGACGATGTGGAGCCGATCCACGGCCGGGTCGGCGTCGAGCAGGGCGAGCTCGCGGGCGAACCGTTCGGCGTGGACGAGCAGGGAGCAGCGGATGTTCCAGTAGCCCCAGGCCGTCGTGTCGAAGCCCCGGCGACGGAGCCGCCGGCCGAGGAGGGCGAGCATGGAGCGGTTGGCCAGGTAGCCGTGGACGAGGGCCACGCGCTCGCCGCGGGAGTCGGTCATGGCTGGCCCGGGCGCCCGCCGGCCGCCGGCCGGGCGCCCGCGGACGCGGGCGGCCGCTGCGGCGCTGGGCAGCAGTCGAGCGGACAGACGTCGTGGCTCGCGGGCAGGCTGCCGATCGCGACCCGGTCGGGCAGGGCCCAGGCCCGCTCGGCGATCAGGTCGCGAACCATGGCAACGAACTCCGGAGCGGTTCCAACCGTCGCGGCCCGGTGCATCTCGATGCCCAGTTCGCGGCACAGGTCCGCCGCCTCCGTGTCGAGGTCGTAGAGCACTTCCATGTGGTCGGAAATGAACCCGATCGGCGCGATCACGAGGTGGCGGACGCCCTCGGCGTGGAGCTGGCGGACGACGTCGCACACGTCGGGCTCCAGCCAGGGCTGGGACGGCGGTCCGCTGCGGCTCTGGTAGACCAGTCGCCAATCGGCGGCACCGGCCTGTTCGGCCACGAGGCGGCACGACTCCTCGAGCTGCGGCACGTAGCGGCTCGTGTCGGACATCGACATCGGGATGCTGTGGGCGGTGAAGAGCACGGGCACGGGCCGGGCCGCGTCCCGAAACGACTCCAGGGCCCTCCGCAGGTTGGCCGCCATCGGCCCCACGAAGCCGGGGTGGTTGAAGAACACCCGAATCTTGTCGACCTCGGGCGCCCGGGGGCCCACGGCCTCGCGGGCGGCGGCCACGTTCTCGCGGTACTGCCGGCAGCCGGAATAGCACGAGAACCCACTCGTCACGAAGGCGAGGGCCCGTTTCACTCCCGCGTCGGCCATCTCGCGGAGCGTGTCGGGGAGCAGGGGGTGCCAGTTGCGGTTGCCCCAGTAGATCGGCAGGTGGGGCCCGCGGCGGTCGAGCTCGGCCCGCAGGGCGGCGAGCAACGCCCGGTTCTGCTCATTGATCGGGCTCTTGCCGCCGAAGTGCCGGTAGTGCTCGGCGACCTCGAGCATCCGCTCCCGGGGCACGTTGCGGCCGCGGAGCACGTTCTCCAGGAACGGCAGCACGTCATCGGGGCCGTCCGGCCCACCGAACGACACGAGCAACACGGCGTCGTAGGCGCTGGGCCGGTCGGGATCGGCGTGGTCGTTCATTGCGTCCGTCATTCCAGCGTCGTTCACGGTTGGATCGCAGGATGCGATCCGCGTCGACCCAGGGAACCATCGGCGTTCCCCGCGGTCGACCGAGCGGACAAAGCCCAGGGAGGGCTTTTCTCGCGGTACGGCATGACCCCACGGGGATTCGAACCCCGGTTACCGCCGTGAAAGGGCGATGTCCTAGGCCTCTAGACGATGGGGCCGCGACGCGGTCTCGACGAAGAGGACCGGGCGGATGCTTCGAGCGTAACCGATCGGGGAGTCATCGCCAAAGGGAGGCGCCCGGCTCCGACACTCAACCCGTGCCGAGCACGCCGCTCACGACGGGCGGTCGGGATCGGCAGGCGCCGAAGTCGCCGAGGAAGGCTCGGGAGCGCCCGCAGGAGCGGCGGGGTCGGCATCGACCGGCACACCCCGGGCGATCGCCTCGAACACCTCGCGCCGGTGCACGGGAACCTCCTTGGGAGCCTCGACCCCTAGCCGCACCTTGTCGCCACGGATCTCCACCACAACGATCGTGATGTCGTTGTTGATGACGATGCTCTCGTCTTTCTTCCGCGAGAGGACGAGCATGGGCCATTCCTTTGGCGCTGGGAAATCGCGGTGAAGCGAACGCGGTCGAACTGGATAAGGGGGATGCGAATCCGGAATCCTCCAAGCCGTCTCCGGCGAGCGTCGAGGATTCAGGAGAAACCGCCTACCTAAACCCCTGAAATGTAAAGGTTTTCGCCGCAACGTCAAGCAAATCCCGGACCCCAGGCGGGAAAAAATGCGGGCGAAATGCGGTGTTTGTGCCGGTTTGCCATCGGATTTCGCCCGCTGGAGAGCCGCCCTCCCGGTCGATCCGGAGGAATGGCGGCGGGCGGACAGTTGGCCGGGGCGGCCCCCCGTTCGGCGACGCGATGCACCGCACGGCGGCTGCGGGACGCATCCTTGTTGGCTCGGGGACGCCCCCTATACTCTTCGCGAGCATCGTCGGATCGCTCGCGATCTCGAATCGTTCGCGAGTGTCGTCGCTCCGCCGGCCCCCCGGGCCCGGATCTTTCCGCCACGTCGTCTGCGTTCCATGAAGACCTGGTTTCGAAATCTGTTCACGGCCGTGAAGACGGTGCTCGACGGCATGCTCGTGACCCTGCGGGTCTTCGGCAGCACCTACGATCGGGAGCGGCGAACGTTCACGGAGCACTTCGAGTACCCGGAACTCCCGGCCCCGGTCGCAGCCCGGTACCGCGGCTTCCACCGCTACGACCTCACGACCTGCATCGCCTGCGATCAGTGCGCCAAGGCCTGCCCCGTCGACTGCATCTACATCGGCAAGGAGCGGGTCGAGAACGGCAAGGGCTTCCGCATCAGCGGGTTCGCCATCGACTATTCGAAGTGCATGTTCTGCGCGCTGTGCGTCGAGCCCTGCCCCGTGGACTGCATCTTCATGGGCTCCACGCTCGATCTCTCCTGCTACAGCCGCGACTCCACGATCGTGGACTTCGCACGGCTGCCGGTGGAGGTCGCGTGGGGGCGGTCCACGCTCAACCCCACGGCGGTCGCCGCATCGAAGGTGATCGTCGAGCCCGTTCACGGCGGCCCCAACCAGTAGTCCGCTTCGGACCCCGGAATCCTCCATGCATCCCGTCCTCATCGCCGGCTACGTGGCCCTGTTCGTGGCGGTCGGGGCCGCGTTCCTGGCGGTCAACCTGATCGTCGGCTGGCTCGTGCGGCCGCGGGCCCCGAACGTCGAGAAACTCGAGGTCTACGAGTGCGGCGAGCCGACCATCGGCTCGAGCTTCGTGCAGTTCGACCTGCGGTTTTACGTGGTCGCTCTGCTGTTCATCATCTTCGACGTCGAGGTGGCGCTGTTCTTCCCCTGGGCGACGGTGTTCGGCAAGGCCACGCAGCTGGCCGATCCGGCGCTGCAGACGGTCCAAGCCGACGGCAGCCTGTCGCCCGCCGCGGCGGGGCTGTACCGGGAGTTGGGCCTGACGCACCCGGTGGTGCCGGCCCAGGCCGGGCCGGTGTTCACCCCCACCATCGCCGAGGCCCGCGCGGTCGAGGCGGCCCGCGGCGACCAGACGCCTCAGCAGGCGATCGGTAGCTGGGCCGTCCGGAAGAGCGGCCGCATTCTCGCGCGAACGGCCGCCGTCGACATGGCGGCATTCTTCGCGGTGCTGCTCGTCGGCTTCGCCTACGTGTGGTTCCGCGGCGATCTCGACTGGGTGCGGGCGGTGTCGGGCGAACGCTCGGCGACCACCGGCTCCTGACGCCCCCGGCACGCAGGTGACACCATGAAAGGCCCCGGTTTCCTGGAACAGCTCGACGAGGCCGTGCCCGGCGCCGTCGTGGGCCAGAAGCTCGAAGCCGTCGATCCCTGGATCGAGGTGGCCCCCGAGCGGATCGCGGACGTGTGCCGCTGGCTGAAGTCCTCCAGCCCGGTGCGGTTCGACTCGGTCGAGTGCATCACGGCGGTCGACTGGCACGAGCCCGATCCGAAGAAGGCCGCGAAGGTCTCCTGGCAGCCGCACCTGGAAGTCGTCTACCACCTGTGGAGCACCGCCTCCCGCGCGAGCCTGGTGCTGAAGTGCAAGCTGCCGCGGTGGAAGGGGGACGTCGCGGGACAGCTCCCCGAGATCCCGAGCGTGACCGGCGTGTGGCGCGGGGCCGATTGGCACGAGCGGGAGGTCTATGATCTCTCCGGCATCGTGTTCGTCGGCCACCCCGACCTGCGACGGATCCTGTGCCCGGAGGACTGGGAAGGGCATCCGCTCCGCAAGGACTACGAGATGCCGATGGAATACCACGGGATACGCGCGAAATAGCCATGGCACAACTCCTCGACGACGATCCGCGGATCATCGAGTTCGACGTCCGGACCGACGAGATGCTCGTCAACATGGGGCCGCAGCACCCCAGCACCCACGGCGTGCTCCGGCTCGTGCTGCGGACCGACGGCGAGATCGTCTCCCAGGTCGAGCCGCACATCGGCTACCTGCACCGCTGTGCCGAGAAGATCGGCGAGAACCTCACGGCCCGGCAGTGGATCCCCTACACCGACCGGATGGATTACCTGGCCGGGATGAACATGAACCTTGGCTGGGCCCTCGCCGTCGAAAAGCTCATGAAGTACGAGGTCAGCGAGAAAGCCCGCCACCTGCGGGTGCTCATCGCCGAACTCTGCCGGATCGCCAGCCACCTGGTGGGAATGGGCGCCTACGGGCTCGATCTGGGCACCTTCAGCCCGTTCCTCTACGCGTTTCGCGAGCGGGAGAAGATCCTCGACCTGTTCGAGGAGGCCTGCGGTGCGCGGCTCACCTACAGCTACATCACCGTCGGCGGCCTGACCGCCGACCTGCCCCCCGGCTGGCTGGCGAAGTGCGAGGCCTTCCTCGACCAGTTCGAGCCGATCATCAAGGAATACCACGCGCTGCTCACGACGAACGCGATCTTCGTGAAGCGGACGGCCGCCATCGGCGTGCTCTCGCCGGCCATGGCGATCGACTACGGCTGTTCCGGCCCGGTGCTCCGTGGCAGCGGCGTCGATCAGGACATGCGGCGGGACGGCGAGGCGATCTACACGGCGATGTACGACGGCTACGCCTTCGAGGTCGCCGTCATGAAGGACGGCCACTACCCCCGCGACCACGAGTACCCGTCGGTGCCGGCCGACGCGGTCCTGGGCGACTGCTGGCACCGGTTCTTCGTGCGGATGCTCGAGGTCGTGCAGTCCATGGATCTGGTGCGCCAGGCCATCGACCGCTACTCGGCCTGCAAGGGGACGATCGGCGAGCCGGTGAAGCTCACCGAGAAGATTCCGGCCGGCGACGCCTACCTCGAGACCGAGTGCCCCAAGGGGCAGATGGGCTTCTACCTCGTGAGCGACGGCTCGCCGATTCCCTGGCGGGTCCGGGCCCGTTCCAGTTCGTTCTCCAACCTGGCCGTGGCCCCGGAACTCTGCCGCGGCTGCCTCATCGCCGACGTCCCCGCGATCGTGGGATCGCTCGACATCGTGATGGGTGAGATCGACCGATAGCGAATCGGCGTGCTCGTCGACGGCCCGCCTCCGCGACCGCGACCGCGACCGCAGCTGGCTCGTCGCCGATGGCCGCGACGGCCCTAGGCTCCTCGAGCAGCCGCCGATCCCAGTGCCTTCCGTGAATCGTTGGCGGGCCGATTTGCTGCCGGTACTTGTGGAATGGGACGAGGTAGGGCAAACTTCGTGCGATTTTTCACGAAGTCGGCCGGC
>JBIIUP010000161.1:0-7106 GCA_044339885.1 Pirellulales bacterium
TGCACGTCGGCCGGGTGGCAGGGGGCGAGCGGCTTCCCGAAATACTCTTCCACCTTCGCCCGGAAGTTCTCCAGGCCCATCGTGTGGATCGTGTACTTCAGCCGCGCGGTCTTGCGGTCGGAGCGGTTGCCGAAGTCCCGCTGGACCTTCACGATCGCCTCGGCGATCGCCAGCACGTCCTCGGGCGGGACGAAGCCGAGCCGCTTGGCGAGCGCGGGAAACGTCTTGGCGGCGCTCGGCGTCACGCCCATCCCGCCGCCGGCCAGCACGTTGTAGCCGAGGACCCTTCCCCCCTCGTGGATCGTGAGAAAGCCGAGGTCGTTGGCGTAGACGTCGACGCAGTTGTCCTCGGGCAGGGCGAAGGCCGTCTTGAACTTCCGCGGCAGGTAGGTGGAGCCGTAGATCGGCTCGATCTCGGCGTCCTTGGCACCTCCGGCGGCGAGCGTCTTCTCGCCGGTGTCGGGGTCGGTGAGCCAGATTTCGTAGTAGGCCCGCGTCCGCGGCGCGAGATGCCTGGCCAGTTCGTCGACCTTGGCCTGCATCTCGTCGCGGACCCTGTCACCCTTGATCGGCGCCGGGCAGCACATGATGTTCCGCTCGACGTCGCCGCAGGCGGCCAGCGTCGTCATCTGGTTGGCGTGCACCTGCTGCATGAACGACTTCAAGTCTCCCTTGACCACGCCGTGGTGCTGGATCGCCTGGCGGGTGGTGAGCCGGATCGTGCCGTTGCCGAGTTCGTCCCCCATGTCGAGCGCCGAAAGCAGCTGCTCGGCGGTGAGCTTCCCGCCGGGCACGCAGGTGCGGATCATGAACGAGATCTGCCGCTCGCTCTTCTTGCCGTCGGTCGACTTCTTCCGGGTCTCCCGGTCGTCCTGCTGGTAGGTGCCGTGGTTCTTGAGCAGCTGGATCGAGGGCTTGCCGAAGCCCGGGGCCCCATCGACGAGCTCCGTCGGGATGTCGCCCTTGAGGTAGTTGCTGGCGAGCTTGGCGACCTCGACGGCCGAGGGCTTCGCGGCGGAGGCGGACGTGGCGTCCGTGGGGTCGGTGTCGGCCATGATGCGGTCCGGGGTGGGCAGGGGAGGGCGAGGCGGAGTCGATCGACCACTGAAAGAATAGGCAATCGGTCGATCGGGTGCGATATCGCCGTGGTGGGCCGGTTCCGCCGGGCGATGAACGTCTGGCGTGGCTCGCCGTTTCGCCCGGACGTTCACGATGGCCCTCCGGTCAATCCGGATCGCAACGGCAGATGCAGGAGGGTGCGATCAGCGTCTTGCGAAGCTCGGTCCTGCCCGTGCCGTCTCGCCCGGACGTTCACTACGGCCCTCCGGGCCTGCGTTCACTCGGTGCCGCCTGCGCTCCGCCATCCTGGCTCCGCTGGTCGGCAACGCCGGCTCGTCGGCACGGGCAGGACCTCGCGGGATCGAGCTCCGGAAGATTGCCGCGATCCACACCACACATGGGGGGAGCCTGGGGCGGCGGCGGTCGACGAGCGTTGAAGATTTCGCTCGCTCGAGTGGGAACCGCCACCCTGGGTGGAGCGAAATATTCCCGCGAAGGAGACCGCTGCCGCCCCAGGCGGCGCGCGGCCCCGAAAGCCATGGATGGCTCGTCAGGCGTCAAACTGTCGCAGGATGCGACACGGCGGCCGAGCCGCACCTTGGCTGCGGCTCCGGCCGCCCGAGCCTGACGAGGCCATGGATGGCTCGTCAGGCGTCAAAATAGAGACAGAACTCATACGGATGCGGCCGCAGCCGCATCGGGTCGATCTCCTTCTCCCGCTTCCATTTCAGCCACGTCGTGATCACGTCGTCGGTGAACACGTCGCCCCGGAGGAGGAAGTCGCAGTCCCGCTCCAGCGCGTCGAGGGCCTCGTCGAGCGAGGCCGGGGCCTTCGGCACGTCGGCCAGCTCCTCCGGGGGCATGTCGTAGATGTCGCGGTCGAGCGGGTCGCCGGGATGGAGCTTGTTCTGGATGCCGTCGACGGCCGCCATGAGGATCGCCGCGAAGGCGAGGTAGGGATTGCAGGTCGGATCCGGGCAGCGGAACTCCACCCGCTTGGTCCGGGGATTCGTCGAATACATCGGGATCCGGCAGGCGGCCGAGCGGTTCCGCTGGGAGTAGGCGAGGTTCACCGGCGCCTCGTAGCCGGGCACGAGCCGCTTGTAGCTGTTGGTCGTGGGATTGGTGATCGCCAGGATGGCCGGGGCGTGGCGGAGGATGCCGCCGATGGCGTGCAGGGCCATCTCGGAGAGGCCTGCGTAGCCGGTGCCGGCGAAGAGCGGATGACCGTCCTTCCAGAGCGAGAGGTGGGTGTGCATCCCGGAGCCGTTGTCGCCGTAGATCGGCTTGGGCATGAACGTGGCCGTCTTGCCGTGCCGCCGGGCCGCGTTCCGCACGATGTACTTGTAGAGGCACATCTGGTCGGCCATGCGGACGAGCTCCTGGAACCGCATGTCGATTTCGCACTGGCCGGCCGTCGCCACCTCGTGGTGCTGCGCCTCGACGTCGATGCCGCAGTGGATCATCGTCTGCATCATCTCGGTGCGAAGGTCGGTCAGTGCGTCGGAGGGGGCGCAGGGGAAGTAGCCCTCCTTGTGCCGTAGCTTGTAGCCGAGGTTCGGCCCCTCGGCCCGGCCGCGATTCCACTCGGCTTCGACGCTGTCGAGGTGGAAGTAGCCCTCGTGGGCGTTCTGGTCGAACCGCACGTCGTCGAACACGAAGAACTCGGCCTCGGGGCCGATGAAGCAGGTGTCGGCGATGCCCGTGCCGGCGAGGTAATGGACGGCCTTGCGGGCGACGTTCCGCGGGTCCCGGGAATAGTCCTCCCGCGTGATCGGGTCCTGCACCATGCAGATCATGACGAGCGTGGGGATCGACGCGAACGGGTCGACGAACGCGGTCGACGGCACCGGCACGAGCAGCATGTCGCTCTCGTTGATCGCCTGCCAGCCGCGGATGCTCGAGCCGTCGAAGCCGAGACCGTCCTCGAAGGTCGCCTCCTCGAGCTTCGTGACTGGGATCGTGAAGTGCTGCCAGGCGCCGAGAAAGTCCGTGAACCGCAGGTCGATCGCCTTGACTTCCTTCTCGCGGCACATCGCGAGGACTTCACGGGGTGTCATGGGGGGCTCCGAAGGGTGCCCCATGATACCCGCGACGTGAACGGGATTCGGCGTGGTGGTTCACGTGTCCCGTGGGGCCGGGGTTGCCCGGGCCGTCTCGCTCGGACGTTCACTGCGGCCCTCCGGGCCGGCGTTCACTCGGTGCCGCCTGCGCTGCGCCATCCTGGCTCCGCTGGCCGGCAACGCCGGCTCGACGGCACGGGCAACCCCTCGCGGGCTACCGGATTCGAATGCAGGAGGCGTCGCGGACCACGAACGTGCCGCTGATCGTGCCGCCGTGCAGCGTGACGGCCAAGACTCCGGCCTCGGCGGGTCGGATCGGCTCGTACGTGCCCGCGTCGATCCGGCGCGCGAAGCCCCGTCCACCGGAGACCTCCCCCGCCTCGTGGTCGAGCCAGGCGAGCCGGTGCGGGGCCAGCTCCGCGGCCTCGACCGCCGGACCGCCCGGCACGGGCAGCGCGGCGAGCCGCCACGTGCGACAGGAGTCACCGTCTTCGAGGAGCAGGTCGAAATGGCGTCCTGCCGGATCGTCCGGAGCGCCGGTGTGCTCGAGGATGATGAACCGCGGCATCGCCGGCTCAGTAGTCGCCGCCGGCGCCGGCGTGGCCACCCGGCATGACGAGCGGCTTGGGCTTGTGGCGGACGGCCCGGCGGGCGTTCTCGTCGCGGAGCCGCTCGACCGCGGCGTCGAGGCTCATGGCGCCCAGGTCGCCGTCGAGCCGGTCGCGGAGGCTCACCGTGCCGGCGGCCTCGTCCCGCGGGCCGCAGACCACCATCATCGGGATGAGTTCGAGCTGCGCCGTGCGGATCTTGGCGCCGAGCTTCTCGGCGGCGAGGTCGATGCCCGTCCGCAGGCCGGCCGCCTCGAGGCGGGCCTTCACGGCCTCCCCGTAGGCGGCGCTCTTCTCGCTCACCGGGATGACGCGGACCTGCTCCGGGGCCAGCCACAGGGGGAAGGCGCCGGCGAAGTGCTCGATCAGCACGCCGACGAACCGCTCGAGGCTCCCCAGCGGCGCCCGGTGGATCATCACGGGGCGGTGCTTCGCGTTGTCGGCGCCGATGTACTCCAGGTCGAACCGCTCGGCGCTGGGGAGGTTGTAGTCGAGCTGCACGGTGCCGAGCTGCCACTCGCGGCCGAGCGAGTCGTGGACCACGAAGTCGATCTTCGGGCCGTAAAAGGCCGCCTCGCCCGGCTCCGGCTCGCAGCCGGGCAGGTTCATGCGGCGGGCGACCCGCTCGATGGCGGCCTCGGCCTCGGCCCACCGCTCCGGCGGGCCGACGTACTTGTCGCTCGTCGGGTCGCGGAAGCCGAGCCGCACGCGGAAGTTCTCGAAGGCCAGGCTCTCCAGGACCTTCAGCGTGAAGGCGATGCAGCCCTCGACCTCCTGCTCGACCTGCTCGGGCGTGCAGAAGATGTGGGCGTCGTCCTGCGTGAAGCCGCGGACCCGCGTCATGCCGCCCAGCTCGCCCGACTGCTCGTAGCGGTAGACGGTGCCGAACTCCGCCAGCCGCAGGGGCAGGTCCTTGTAGCTGTGCGGCCGCGCCTTGTAGATCATCGTGTGGTGCGGGCAGTTCATCGGCTTGAGGAGGTACTGCTCGTCCTCGGCCATCACGATCGGCTTGAACTGGCTGTCGGCGTAGTACGGATAGTGGCCCGAGATCTTGTAGAGATCCACCTTGCCGATGTGCGGCGTGTAGACCGGCTGGTAGCCCCGGGCGGCCAGCTCCTCGCGGACGAACGACTCCAGCGTGCTCCGCAGCGTGGCCCCCTTGGGCATCCAGAGGACGAGCCCCGAGCCGACGAGCGGGCTGGTGGTGAAGAGATCGAGCTGCTTGCCCAGCACCCGGTGGTCGCGCTTCCGGGCCTCTTCCAGCGCCGCCAGGTGGGCGTCGAGGTCGGCCTGCGTGAACCAGGCGGTGCCGTAGAGCCGCTGGAGCTGGGCGTTGGCGGCGTCCCCCTTCCAGTAGGCCCCGGCGATGTTCGTGAGCTTGAAGGCCCCGATGCAGCCTGGGCTCGGCACGTGGGGGCCGCGGCAGAGGTCGACGAACTCACCCTGGCGGTAGAAGGAGAGAGTGGGATGCTCGGCGAGCCCCGTCTCGATGTGCTCGGCCTTGAGCGGCTGGTCGAGGCCGCGGACGATTTCCACGGCCTTCTCCCGCGGCACCTCGACCCGCTCGAAGGCCTCGTCGGCCTCGATGATCCGCCGCATCTCGGCCTCGATGGCGGGCAGGTCCTCGTCGGTGATGGGCCGACTGGCCCGCATGTCGTAGTAGAAGCCCTCGCCGACGGTCGGGCCGAAGGCCAGTTCCACGCCGTCGAAGAGCCGCATCACCGCGCGGGCCATGACGTGCGCGGCGGAGTGCCGCATCACGGGCAGGGCCCGGGCGTCGCCGGCGTAGAGCGGTTCGACGGCGGGCGTCCCCGCGGCGGGCAGCGGCGCGTCGAGGCCCACCGCCTTGCCGTCGAGGAGCGCGGCGATGGGCCGGCCCCCCTTCCGCGGCGCGGCCCCCGCCAGCACGTCGGCCAGCCGTGCGGCGGCGGGAAACTCGTGGACGGATCCGTCGGGCAGGCGGACGTGGGGCATGGTGGTGGGGGGCGGGAATGCGGATGCGGGGGATTTTTCCGGCCGAAACCGCAGCGTATCCGCGCCGCCGCTGCGGCGGCAAGCCTGTTGGCGCGCGCGCGACGCGTCGTCGCGGCCCTCTTTCTCGTCGCCCGCCGGGCCGTCGCTTGACTGGCCCCCATCCACGCGCGAGACTCTGTCTGCCAACGAAAGCGGGCGATTAGCTCAGTTGGTTAGAGCACCAGCTCGACAAGCTGGGGGTCATAGGTTCGAGTCCTATATCGCCCATTGGGGGATCGGTACGCCCCGGGGGTCGGGGATTGTGCCGCCGGGGCCCGCCCCGCCGGCCTCCGGGCTGAACAAACTTCTCATCCGGCCCGTATCAAATCCTGACACGCCGGCCGCAGGCTGGTACCGCCGGGCCGCCGCGCCCGGGCGGCTGGAGCGTGAGGGACACCGGAGGGATGCCATGGATCGGGACGACCTGCTCGTGCTCTGTGAACGCTTCGCCAGCCGGCGGACCGGGGTGGCCGTCGGCCGGGTCTCCATCGAGGCCCTTGGCGGGGTCGACCCCGTGCCTGAGATCATGCGGAGCTTCCGGGGGGCGGAGATCTCCGAGAGCGAGAAGAACGCCCTGCTGACGCTCGTCTGCGATCCCGAGGAGGAGGCCGACCTGTGCGCGGAATCGGCCTGCGTCCGCGACCCATTCGCCGACGCCCACGACGCGGGCTGCGACGAGGACGACGAACCGGCCGCGTCTCCCCAGTGATCCAGTCCGCCGGCGCCGTCGTTGGCTCGGGCAGCCCGGGGCAGGGCGTGAGACCTCACCAGCTGCCGTAGAAACCCAGCGACAGGCCGTTGATGAACGACTGCCCGCCGGCGTCGATGTCGTTCTGCTGCTCGTTGTTGAGGTTGAGCTGATTCTGGGTCGTGGCGATGCCGGCGATCCAGATCAGGTCCCAGCCCGCCTGGAGCGAGAAGTTGGGCGTCAGCTGCCAGCCGGCCATGAGCGTCATGTCGCCGATGAAGCCGGTCGCCGTCTGCGAGCCGGTGTCGGTGAAGTTGAGCGACTTGCCGGGAACCAGGAGGTTGTTGACGCCGCTGGCCGCCTGGCTCTGCGAGGCGAAGTTGATCGCCGGCGTCGCCCGGCCGCGGAGGCCCCAGTAGAAGAACTCGTTCTGGCTGATGAGTTCGCCGCCGATGTTCATGCCCAGAAGCCAGTTGTCGGTGCCGACGGTGTAGAGGCCGCCGAATTCCGAGGGCGGCACGGGGGGCGTGACGTTCTCCCGGTTCATTAGGAGCGAAAAGTCCTCGCTGAACCGGGCCGCCCGCAGGCCGAGGATGAGCCCGGGCAGGAAGCCCCGTTCGGCGTGGCGGGTCCATTGTCCCTGCGGTGACATCACGAGTTGGTCGCGGCCCAGCC
>JBIIUP010000020.1:0-22586 GCA_044339885.1 Pirellulales bacterium
GGCGGCCGTAACGCGTCTCCGCCAGGAGCGGGCCCGCAGCTGGCCGCGTGCAGGCGCTGCTCGCCGCCAGGGGCTGCAGGGGGATCGCACCACGGGCCAGGAGCCGCACCGCCAACACCGGCCCGAGGCCCAGGAAGGACCGCCACTGGGACCGGTAGTAGGTCATCGACCACAGGACGTCGAGGATGTCCGGCAGGCCGACGGGGAGGGGGAGAATCGGGCCGTTGGCCGGCAGCGGGGCGAACACGTCGAAAGGCATCCAGCCCCGGTCCCCGGCGCGGTAGGCCGGAAAGCACAGGGACGCCTCCGCGCAGCCATGGCGGGCCGCCAGGGCCAGCCCGACGACGTGGGCGGCGTCGTGATCCGGATGCCCGCCCTCCCAGCAGTGCGTGACGATCCGCGTCGGGACGCCCCGCGCGTCGATCGCGGAAGCCGCGGCAGCGAACGCCGTGTCGAGATGCTCGAACAGGCCGCAGTCGGGAATGCCGCCGGCGGCGCCGATGTGGATGACGTCGTCGCCGCGGACGCCGGCGGCGGCCAGTGCCACCGCCGCCTCGGCCTGCCGGCGGCCGACGTCGCTGCGGCCCCCCGCGGCGCCGTTGGTGAGGTAGAGCACGAGCACCCGACGCCCCTCGCGGACGCTCCGGCGGATGAGCGGCCGCACGAAGACGTCGTCGTCGGAGTGCGCCAGCAGGAACGCGTCCATGGCCATGAGCGGTGCGGGATCCCCGGTGCGAAAGCGGCCGACGGTCCGCGGCCGCCAGCCCGTCCCGCCGCTCAGGCCGGCGGCGCCGTCTTCCTCATGATCGTCAGGATGCAGTCCGATTCGAACATCCCCGAGAGGAAGTGGCACGCGACGGCACCGCCGTAGTAGGTGGCGGCCGCGGGGATTCCGAAGGCGTCGCTGACGCGAATCCGCCGCCACAGCCCCCGCAGGGAGGTCGAGCGGAGGTGGAGCGGGGCGATCGCGGGTGCAAAGCCGTGCCGGCGGCAGAGCCGCTCGAGGCTGCCCGCGGAGAAGTAATGGAGATGGGGCGTGAAGAACCCCTTCTGCCACATCCGGTCCCACGGCCCCAGGACGCCGCAGCCCAGCGCCTGCCGCGCGACCTTGAAGAACAGGCCGTGCGAGTTGGGGAGGTTGAGCACGACGAGGCCGTCGGGTGCGAGGATCCGCCGGCAGACGTCGAGCACGGCCCCCGGGTTCGGCAGGTGCTCGAAGACGTCGTTGAAGGCGATCGCGTCGAACCGCTCGTGATCGGCGACGCAGTCGGGGAACATGCCGATCCGGATGGGCAGCCCCCGCGCGATGCCCGGACGGGCGATCTCCTCGTAGACCTCGATCCCCTGGGCCTCGATGCCGGCCCGCCGGGCCCGCTCCAGGAACAGCCCGGGGCCGCAGCCGACCTCGAGCAGCCGCAGCGGACGCGTCCGCGACGCCCGCCCGATCTCCGCCACGATGCGGTCGAAGTTCGCGACCCGCACGTCGTCGAGGTAGCCGATGGGGTTGCCGTCGCCGGTCTCACCGTCGTTCGGAAACGCCCCCTGCTCCACCAGCGCGCTGACCGGTTCGAGCGTGCTCGCCCAGTAGTCGCAGCCCCCGCAGTAGAACGTCCAGGGGGTGCCGCGAGACGGCATCGGTTGGCCGCAGGCGGGGCATTCGAGGACGGCTGGTGCGGACGTCACGGGGACGCACTCTCGAGGACACGGCAGGGAGCGGGCCGCGCGGCGACCGGCGACAATGTACGGCCGGCCGTTCCTGCCGCACACCCCAACCGGCCGGGCGATCCCCCGACCGACCGCGTCGAAAGACCACGCCGCTCGCCGGGGGCCTGGGCGTCGGGCCGCGACGCGCCAACACCGCCAGCGGCGGCGGTCGTGGCGGCCTGCTGGCGGTAGCCCGCGCCGGCCGATAGTCTTTTTCCTGGGTCGGCGGGAGACGCACGACCCCGCGGATCCCCGCCGCCGTACCAGCCCCGGAACCGTTCAGCCATGGACCAGTATCGCCGCATCCAGCCCGCCAAGAAGGGCGACATCCACATGGTGCTCCTCAAGGACGCGAAGATCCTCGACAACACCGCCCTCGACGAGATTCGCACGGAGCTGCTCCAGCTCGTGGGCAACGTCCCGGCCCCGGACGTCCTGCTCGACTTCGCGAACGTGGAGTTCATGTCGAGCGCGATGCTCGGCCTGCTCGGCCAGATCCACCGCAAGGTCGGCGCCGCCAAGGGCCGCCTGAAGATGTGCGGCATCCGTCCCGAGATCCTCACGGTCTTCAAGCTGACGAACCTCGACAAGCTGTTCAGCATCCACAAGGACGCGCCGACGGCTCTGGCCGCGTTCACCTGACCCCGCGCGGACCGTCGTCGTGACAGCAGGCAGCGAAGGCGGAGCGGGCACCGGCGGCGTCGACGTCCTCATCGCCGAGGACAGCCGCATGCAGGCGCGGATCCTCGAGCGCCGGCTCACGGAGGCGGGCCACCGGGTCCGCTGGGGCGAGAACGGAGCGCTGGCCCTGGCGCTCGCCCGCGAGCGGAAGCCGGACATCATCGTCTCCGACATCGAGATGCCGGAGATGACCGGCTACGAGTTCTGCAAGGCGGTGAAGGCCGACCCCGCCCTGCGGAGCGTCCCCTTCATCCTGCTCTCCACCCTCTCCGACCCCGTCGACATCATCCGCGGCCTCGACGCGGGGGCCGACAACTACGTCACCAAGCCCTACGAATCCGACTTCCTCCTGGCCCGCATGCGGTCGCTGCTGGCGACGCCGCTGGAGGCCGACGAGGCCGGGAGCGACGCGGTGCTCGAGGTCACGCTCGCGGGACAGACGTTCCGGGTGCGGGCGGGCCGGCAGCAGGTGCTCAACCTGCTCGTCTCGACGTTCGAGAACGCCGTCGCGAAGAACCAGGAACTCGTTGTCGCCAACCAGGAGCTGTCGGTCGCCCGCGACGGCCTCCAGAAGTCGAACGCCGAGCTCACGACGCTCAACGCCGAGATCTCGCGGATCAACGGGCAGATGGTCCGTGACCTCGAGGCCGCGGCCAAGGTGCAGCGGTCGCTGCTGCCCGCGAACGACGTCGCGCTGCCCGCGACGGGCGTGGCCTGGCGGTACGTCCCCTGCGAGGGGCTGGCGGGGGACTTCCTCAACGTCTTCCGCCTCGACGACGAGCACGCCGGCCTGTTCGTCGTCGACGTCAGCGGCCACGGCGTCCCCTCGTCGCTCATGGCCGTGACCGTCGGGCGGTTTCTCACGCCCAAGGTCTCGGACTCCTCGCTGCTGGTGCGGCAGGGGAGCGACGGACGCGTGTCGGTCGTGTCGCCCGCCGAGGTCGCGACGCAGCTCAACCGGCTGTTCCAGGCCGACGAGTTCTCGGGGCTCTACTTCACCCTCATGTACGGTGTGCTGCACCTGCCCAGCGGGCGGCTCGACTACGCCTCCGGTGGACACCCGGCGATGCTGCGGCTGCCGGCCGCTGGCGCCCCGGGGGACTTCCACGGGACCGAGAGCTTCCCGATCGCGTTCGTCCCCGACGTGGAATACGAGCAGCAGACGCTCCAGTTGGCGCCCGGAGACCGTCTCTACCTCTATTCCGACGGTGTGCCGGAGGCGATGGACGCGGAGCAGAAGCCGTTCGGCGAGGAGGCCATGGCGGCCTGCCTCCGGGCGGCGCGGTCCGCCCCGCTCGAGGAGAGCGTCGCCGGCCTGCTGGAGGCCGTCGAAGCCTGGTGCCGTCCGCACGGCCCGCTCGACGACGTCTCGATCCTGGGTATCGAATGGAACCCGGCGCTCACCGCCGCGGCTTCGGACGGTAGTACGAGCCCCCGTCGATCGTGACCCGCTCCCAGCCGTCGTCGATGCCGATGAGCGTCTCCGCCCCCCCCAGGAAGAGCGCCCCGTCGGACCGGAGGGTCCGCCGCACGCGGGCGACGAGCGCGGCCCGCGTCGCGACGTCGAAGTAGAGCATCACGTTGCGGAGGAACACCACGTCGGCCGGCGGCATCGGCGGCCAGGTGCCGTTGAGGTTGAGGCAGCGATACTCGACGAGCTGGCGCACGTCCTGGGCGATGCTCCACCTGCCCTGGAGGGGCCGGAAGTGCCTGCGGAGGAGGGCCTCGGAGAGCCCGCGGTTGGTCTCCAGTTGGCTGTACACGCCCTCGCGGGCGCGGGCCAGGACCGGCTCCGAGAAGTCGGTCGCGATGATCCGCACCCGCCAGGAGGCGAGCAGCTCGCGAAAGTGCTCGGCCAGCAGCATGGCGATGCTGTAGGGCTCCTGCCCGGTGGAGCAGGCGGCCGACCAGATCGTCAGCCGACGGTCCCCCTCCCGCCTCCGGGCCAGATCGGCCACGATCCGCTTCAGCGCGTCGAAGGGGGCCCGGTCGCGGAAGAACGAGGTCTCGTGCGTCATCATCGCGCAGAGCACGTCCTTCTCCAGCGACGGATCGGCTCCCTGCCGAATCCGGTCGATGAGCGTCTCGATGCTCGGAAGCTTCCGCTGCCTGACGATCGGCAGGAGCCGCGCCACCACGAGGTACTGCTTGGAGCCGTCGATGCAGACGCCGGTGCGGCTCCGCAGGAGGCGACGGAGGAACTCGAATTGCGGCTCGGCGACCTTCATGGCACGGCATCCCGGAGCGGTCAGCCGCCGCGTCTCTTGAGCCGCAGGGCCACCTCGACGCCCACCTGCGCAAGCGGCAGGACCGCGTCGGCCAGCCCGGCCCGCACCACCTCGCCGGGCATGCCCCAGACGACGCTCGTGAACTCGTCCTGCGCGATCACCCCGCCCCCGGCCGCCGCGATCGCCCGCGCGCCGGCGAGCCCGTCGCGGCCCATGCCGGTGAGCACGACGCCGAGCGTTCCCTCGCCCCAGAGCCGCACGGCCGAGCGGAAGAGGACGTCGGCCGACGGCCGGCAGGAGTTCTCGGGCGGGGCGTCCGTGAGCCGCACCCGGGGCTGAGCCGCGTCACCGACCAGTTCGAGGTGCCGGCCGCCCGGTGCCAAAAGCACCTCGCCCGGCCGCACGAGCTCCCCGTCGACCGCCTCGCGCACCGGCAGACCGCGGGTCTTCGCCAGCCGTTCGGCAAGCTGTGCGGTGAAGAAGGCCGGCATGTGCTGCACGACGATCACGGGCACCCGGGCCTCGGGCACGAACGCCGGCAGCACCTCCGCCAGCGCCGTCGGCCCGCCCGTCGAGACGGCGACGACCACCCCCGCGATCCGGCCACCGCGGGGCGGCCGGGCGGGCCGGGCCGCGGACGCCACCGCGGCCGGAGCCGAGGGCCGCGCCGGGCCGCCGGCTGCCGGCCTCGGCACCAGCGCCTTGATCCGTCCGATGACGTCGGTGCGGATCCGCTCCGCCACCGCGTCGGGATCGAGCCCGACGGGCTTGGCGACGTAGTCGTTGGCGCCGGCGAGCAG
The DNA here is from genome assembly GCA_044339885.1 of Pirellulales bacterium. Lineage (GTDB taxonomy): Bacteria > Planctomycetota > Planctomycetia > Pirellulales > UBA1268 > QWPN01. Next base: position 5,414 of record JBIIUP010000020.1, read on the forward strand.
CGCGTCGACCGTGGCCTGCGCGCCCCGCTCGGTGACGCTGGAGAACATGACGACCGGCAGCCGGCCGAACCGCCGCCGGATCTCCTTCAGCGCCGTCAGCCCGTCCATGACCGGCATCTCGACGTCGAGCAGGACCAGGTCGGGCCGCGTGGCGGCGATCGCGTCGAGGCAGGCCGCGCCGTTGACGGCGGTGCCGACCACCCGGAGCTCGGGATCGCCGGCGAGCGTCGCGGAGAGCAGGCCGCGGATCGTGGCGGAGTCGTCGCAGACGAGGACGCCGATCGGTTCCTTGGCCCCGCGGCTGGCCGCCTCCGCGGCGACCACGCCGAGATCGACGAGCTTGCGGGCGAGGGCCGCGGCCGTGAAGGGCTTGGCGAGGTAGTCGTCGATGCCCGCCGCACGGGCCAGCTCGATCCGTGCCTGCTCGTGCTCCGTCGAGATCATGAGGATCGGCAGGTCGCGATGCGCCGGATCACTCCGCAGTCGCCGCACCAGCTCCACGCCGTCCATCACCGGCATGTGCCAGTTGACCGTGAGCACGTCGGGGCGGCCCGCGGCGGCGAGCGCGGCGAGCGCCTCGGCACCGTTGCCGGCCTCGGTGCAGGCGAAATCAAGACCCTCGAGGGCCCGGGCGACGATGCTCCGGGCGGGCTTCGAGTCGTCGACGACGAGCGCACGCACCGTATGGACCCTCCCGCCCCCGGCCCCGGGGCCGGCCGTCGTCACGTTCTCTTGTACTCGTCGACCAGTCGCTGCAGCGCCTGCGCCATCCGCGACAGCTCCTGGGAGGCGACCTGCGTGTTGGCCGCCCCCTCGGCGGTGCTCTGGGCCGCCTGGGCGACCTGCACGATGTTCTCGGCGATCTCGGCCGATCCCGTCGTGGCCTCGGCGATGTTGCGGCCGATCTCGCCGGTGGTCACCGACTGCTCCTCGACCGCCGTGGCGATCCGCGTCTGCAGGCTGTCGATCTGCTCGATGACCTTGCCGACCTCCGCGATCGCCGCCACCGCGCGGGCCGCATCCCCCTGCATGCCCTCGATGCGGGCCCCGATGTCCTCGGTCGCCTTGGCGGTGTCGCGGGCCAGCTCCTTGACCTCGCTGGCGACCACCGCGAACCCCTTGCCGGCGTCGCCCGCCCGGGCCGCCTCGATCGTCGCGTTGAGGGCCAGCAGGTTGGTCTGCTCCGCGATCGACGTGATGACCTTGACCACGGCGCCGATCTCGTCGCTCGACCGGCCGAGGGCGGCCATCGTCGTCGAGGTCGACCCCGCCATGGCGACGGCCCGCCGGGCGGTCGCCGCGGCGTCCTGGGCGTTGCGGGCGATCTCGTGGATGCTCGCCACGAGGTTCTCGATCGAGCCGGAGACCGTCCGGGCGTTGCCGCTGACCTGCTCGGCGGCAGCGGAGACGAGGTTTGCCTGGGCGGTCGTCTGCTCGGCCGCCGCGCTCATCTGCTGGCTGACGCTCGTGAGCTCCTCCGACGAGCTCGCCAGGGCGTGCGTGTTGTCGACGATGCCGCCGACGAGCGCGGCCTGCCGACGGGACTCCCGCGTCAGCCGCCGGGCGATGAGCGTCGACACGCCGAACACCGCCGCACTCGTCAGCCCGAACGCGCCGAGACCGATCCGCAGCAGTCGGTTGACGGGCTGGAACACCTCGGCGGCGTCGATCTCCGAAACGAGAGCCCAGCGGACGTCGCCCCGGGTCCCGGACGCGTCGTGATGCACCGTGACCGGCCGCCAGGACACCAGCGACGGCACGCCGCGGTAGTCGGCCGCCTCCGCCGTGCCCGACCGTCCCTCGTCGAGCGCCGCCCGCACGGCCGGCGTGTCGACCTTGATGTCCGGGTTGATGATCGTGGTCTTGACCCCGAGCTCCTTCGTGAACCGCGAATTGCTGCGGAACAGCCGGTCCGGGCCGATGGCGTAGGTCTCGCCCGACCGCCCCATGCCGGTGGTCTCGCCGATGATGGCGTCGGCCTTGTCGATCGGGATCTGGAAGGCGACCACGCCGAGCACCTGCCGGCCGTCCATGATCGGCGCGGCCAGGAAGCTCGCCGGTTCGTTGCACGACGGCAGGTAGCGGGCGAACTGGCCGAAGGCGACCGCATCCCGCCGGCCGCTCGACACCGCCTGCTGGAACGCGGTGGCCAGGCTGGTGGCCGCCAGCGGCCCGGCCTTCAGCGACGCCCCGAAATCCGCCTCCTTGGCCACGCTGTAGACGACGGTGCCGGTCGCCGCGTCGATGAGGAACATGTCGGCCACGCCGTACTTCCCGCAGACGCTGCGGAAGAAGGGATGGAACGCGGCGTGGGCCGTGCTGTAGGCCGAGGCGTCGTCCGCGGCGTCCAGCACCGCCTTCTGACCGATCGGGTTCTCGTTGCGGCGAATGTAGAGGTACTGCAGGTAGGCCGCGTCGTCGTCGAGAGCGTCGCCCAACGGCGTCAGGTCGGGTGCGGCGACCGCCCGCCGCTCGAATTCGGCCGCGAACGCCCCGGTGTAGAACGAGTCCAGCTCCCTCCGCGCCGCCGCCAGGCCGGCGGCGTCGACCTTGTTTTCGGCACGGACGGCTGCCAGTCCCGTCCGGAAGCGGTCGAGCGATTCCCGGACGACTTGGCCCTCGGCCAGCACGGCCAGCTGCTGCCGCAGCGTCGCGAAGTACCGCTCCACGGCCTTGCCCGTCACGGCGTTGACGGTCTCGAGCTGCTGGAAGGCCTGCTCGCGGAGAGCCGCCGAGGAGGCCCGGTTGCTCGTGAAGCCCATCAGGGCCATGGGGATGAGCGACACCCCCATGAGGGCCAAGAGGAGCGGATTGGAGAGGAGGGAACGCCAGCCGGTGGCGGCCGTGTCACGGTCTGTCATGGGGGGTCGAGTGCCTGTCGAGGGATGGCGGCCTGTGCCGCGCGAGCGAGTGAATCATGCGCCGGGGATCGAGGAGATGCACGAGGCGGTCGGGGGCGGCGAACACGCCGTCGAGAAAGTCGCACCCGCCGTCCGCCGCCGCGGTCGGCCGCTCGATCCGTTCCGCCGGGATTTCGACGACGTCGAGCATCTCGTCGATGACCAGTCCGTACCAGTCGTCGTCGAGGGCGATCACCAGATGGGTGCGGCCCGCCGCGGGGGACGCCATCTCCAGCCGGACGGCCGGGTCGACGACCGGGACGATGCGGCCGCGGAGGTGGACGAGACCGGCGACCCCCTGCGGCGCCAGGGGAACCCGCGTCGCGGCGGCGGCCCGCAGCACCTCGATGACGTCGGCCGCGGCGACCGCGAACACGGCGGTGCCGAGCCGGAAGGTGCAGTAGCGGTGGAGGGCTGGATCGTGCATGGGGTCTCGGCCGCGGTGGGCGCTGTTCCTCAGGCTCCCGCCGGGGGGCGGGCCGCCGGGGCGGCCGCGACGTCGATCACCTCCGTGGCGACGCCTCCCAACGCCAAGACGCCGGCGACGCCAGGCGAGCCGGCCGGCTGGAGCCGCGACTCGGCGGCGAGGACGTCGATGATCGAGGCCACGGCGATGCCGTAGCCCCCGTGCCGCTCGTCGACGACGACGAGGTTCAGGCCGCCGGCCGTGGTGGCCGCTGGCACTCCCAAAAGCTCGTCGGCATCCTCGACCGCCGTGAAGGCATCGCCGCGGCGGACGACACGCCGGTCGCCGACGGCCTGCACCTGATCGTGGTGGCAATGCTCCAGCCGCGCCACGGCGGCCAGCGGCACCGCCACCCGTCTGCCCGAGGTCGTCCCGCAGACGAGATAGCGGTCAGCGCAGAGCGGCTCCGGCGGCGGCCCGGGCTCGGCGGCCCGCTCGACCGGCGGCAGCCGCGCCACCCGCAAGAGGCCCCGGAGGTCGAGGATCAGGACGACGCCCCCGTCACCGAGCACGGTGGCGCCCGAGTAGAGGCCCAGACCGGCCAGCAGGCCGCCGATCGGCTTGACGACGATCGTCGAGAGGCTCGCCATGTCGAGCAGGTCGCGGCACCGGCCGCGGCTGTCCGCGGACCGCATGCCGTCGACGACCAGCCCGAACTCGCGGTCGTCGACGCGGACGAGCACCACCGTCCTGTCCTCGCGGCAGGCGGGCTGCGGGCGGATGCCGAGGAAGGTGTCGAGGAAGACCAGGGGCACCAGCCGGCCGCGGACCCGCAGGACCGGCGCGTCGGCGAGGCCCTCGACCCGCGGCGCGGAGCGGTCGCGGTGGAGCGACACCAGCTCCCGCACGGCCGATTGCGGGATCGCGAACCGTTCGCTGCCGCAGCGGACGACGAGGGCCGGCATGATCGCCAGCGTCAGTGGCACGTGGACCCGCACGGTCGTGCCCGCGCCCGGCCGGCTGGCGATGTCGATGGTGCCGCCGATCGCCTCGATGTTGGTGCGGACGACGTCCATGCCGACGCCACGGCCCGAGACGCTCGTCACCTGCTCCGCCGTCGAGAAGCCCGGCTCGAAGATGAACTGCAGCACGCGGTCCGCCGGCAGGGCGGCCGCTTCGGCCGCCGGGACCAGGCCGCGGGCGACGGCCTTCTCGCGGACCTTCTCCACCCCGATCCCGCCACCGTCGTCGGAGACCTCGATCGTGACCCGGCCGCTCTCGTTGAACGCGCGGAGCGCGAGCCGCCCGGCCCGGGGCTTGCCCCGGGCGACACGCTCGTCCGGGGGCTCGATCCCGTGGTCGATCGCGTTGCGGATGAGGTGCGTCAGCGGGTCGCGGATGCTCTCGATGAGCGACCGGTCGAGCTCGGTGTCGGCGCCGTCGATCGCCAGGACAACCTCCTTGCCGCAGCCGCGGGCCAGGTCGCGGACGGTCCGCGGAAAGCGGCTGAAGACGTGGTCGACCGGCTGCAGCCGCGTCCTCACCGCGGTCTCCTGCAGCGCGCTGGTGACCGCGTTGATCCGCTGGGCGCAGGCCTGGACGGCGGGATCTTCGCTGTCGATGCTCCGCAGCTGGTTGCGGGCGAGGACGAGCTCACCGACCAAGTCGAGGATCGAGGCCAGGAGGTCCACGTCGACGCGGATGGTCGAGTCGGCGACGGCGACGGGCGGTGGCGGTTCCTGCGCACCCGGCAGGCCGGTGGTGCCAGGCGCGGGATCAGGCGCGGGACCCGGCGTGGCACCAAGCACGGGACCGGACGTGGCGCCTGAGCCGGGAGCAGTCGGGGAATCTGATGGCGGAGCCAGCGCGGGGGCGGCTGCCGGTTCGGGGGGCACCGCGGCGGCCGCCGCCTCGGGAGCCTGCTCGGCCGCCACGGCCGTGAGCCGATGGGAGAGATCCCTGAAGTCCTCCTCCCCCTCGGCACCGGTGGCCTCGATCGCGCGGAGGATCGACCGCACCGCGTCGACCATCGAGTAGAGGCTGCCGGCGACGCGGTCGTCGAGCGAGAGCTTGCCGTCCCGCAGCCTGCCGAGCAGGTGCTCGCCGCTGTGGGCCAGGGCACCGAGCTTGGAGAATCCGAAGAAGCCGCTGTTGCCCTTGATCGTGTGGACGGTGCGGAAAATGCTCGCCAGCCGCTGCGGGTCGTCGGGCCGGGACTCCAGCGCGAGGAGATCCTGATCGAGCTGGTCGAGGTTCTCGCTCGACTCGATGAGGAATTCGTCGATGAATTCGCGGTTGTCGCTCATCGCAAGCCCGCCGTCCCGGTGACGGCACGCACCGAGCGTGCCCCGTCGCCGCGGACGAGATGGAGGGCGGCGCGGACTTTTCCGTCCCCGTGCCGCTGCGCAAGCATACACCGCGCCGCCGGCCGTCCCGCCGCGACCGCAGCCGTCACAGGCGGCACGATCCGGGCGAACGGCCGCCCGGACGTCACTCGGCGGCGAGTTCGCGCCGGGCGTCCTCGATCTGCCGCCGCTTCTCGGCCGAGACCGCGGGCCAGGAAAGGGACAGCCGCTCAATCGTCCCGGCGAGCACGCCGGCCACGACGGCGCGGCTGATCCATTTCCGATCGGCCGGCACGACGTACCAGGGGGCGTGGTCGGTGCTCGTGGCAGCGATCGCCTCCTCGTAGGCCCGCATGTAGGCCTTCCAGTGCCGCCGCTCGGCCACATCGCCCGCCGAGAACTTCCAGTGCTTGTCGGGCTCGTCGATCCGGGCGAGGAACCGCTTCCGCTGCTCCTCCGGCGAGATGTTGAGGAAGAACTTCACGATCGCCGTGCCGTTGCGGGCCAGGTGCCGCTCGAAGGCGTTGATGTCGTCGAACCGGTCGGCCCAGGTTCGCTCCCGCGGCGTGACGCCGGGGATCCGCTGGGCGGCGAGGAGGTCCTCGTGGACCCGCACGATGAGCACCTCCTCGTAGTAGGAGCGGTTGAAGATCCCGATCCGGCCGCGTTCGGGGAGCCGCCGCGTGCACCGCCAGAGGAAGGTGTGGTCGAGCTCCTCGGCCGACGGGTGCTTGAAGCTCGTCACCTCGACGCCCTGCGGGTTGAGCCCGCTCATGACGTGCTTGATCGCCCCGTCCTTGCCGGCGGCGTCCATGGCCTGGAAGATCACCAGGACGCTCCAGGTGTCGCTCGCCCAGAGCAGCTCCTGCATCCGCGCCACCTCGGCCACCCCGGCGGCGAGGATCTCCTCCGCCCGATCGCGACGGGCCTTCTCGGGGACGTCCTCGTCGCCGGCCCAGGCGGGATCATGGTCGGCCAGCCGGAAGCGGCCCCCAGGACGCACGCGGAACAGCCGCTCCGCGGTGCTGAAGTCCACGGCCATGCTCGGAATCCTCGCTGCAGCCCCCGGGCACCGGAGGCCAGCCGGCACAGCTTCTCCGGTCCCCGCAGGCAGAACCTACCCCCATTTCGTGGGGTTTTCGCAAACAGCCCCCGATACCCTTCGTTAGTGGGGGTGTGCCTGCGTCGCGAACCGTCGCGGCGCCGAGGCGGCGGCGTGGCCAAGGAGGAAGAGGAGGACGCGATCGATGGGCGCTCGACACGGCGGAGATTCAGGGAGTCGGTGGGGGTGGCTGGCGGGTCTGATGCTCGCACTGATGCTCGGACTGGTGCTCGGCCCCGCGGCGGCCGCCGACCCCGACCCGATTCCCCGGCGGGTGCTCGATCCGCTCGACCAGTGCCCGGCGTGGACCGGTCGCGTCGAGTCGCTCCTCCTCTGGCGGGACGCGCCGGGGGGCGTGCCGCTCTTCGCCCCCTTCGATGCCGCAGGCAGCCCGGCCGTCGCCCCGATCGGCGCCGGCGGCCTCGTCAGCGACATGGCGGCCGGGCCACGGTTCACGCTCTTCCGGCACACCGGCGACCTGGGCGCCATCGAGTTCAACTACTTCAACGTCCAGAACTTCAACGCGTCCCAAGGGGGCACCTCCCCCTTCCCCGGCTCATACCTGTTCGCCGACGGCGTGCTCTGCTGCTCCCCCTTCATCCTCTTCGAGGACGTCAACGCCACGCTGTCGAGCGAGTTCAAGAGCTTCGAGCTCAACCGCCGGTTCCCGACCGACGGCCGCCTCCAGTGGCTGATGGGTTTCCGCTGGGTCGAATGGAACGACACGCTCGGGCTCTCGGGCTCCTCGTTCCTCTCCCCGCAGCCGGTCGCGATCGGCAACGAGGCCTCCAATGATCTTTACGGCATGCAGATCGGCTTCGACTCGATCCTCTGGCGGAGCGGCGGCCGGTTCTGGATCGAGGGCCTGGGCAAGGCGGGCGCCTTCTACAACAACTCCAACCAGTTCACCTCGGTCTCCAGCGACCTACTCGATCCCCCGCTCGCCGCGGGCGGGACCGGCACGGCCCGGGCGGCCTTCGTCGGTGAACTCGGGGTGACGGGCGTCTGGCAGGTGACCGATTGGCTCGCCCTCCGCACCGGCTGGACGGCCTTCTGGCTGGGAGGCCTGGCGCTGGCGCCGAACCAGCTCGACCGGCAGTGCCTCATCTGCGAGGACAAGCCGCCGTCTCAGTCGATCGACACCGGCGGCAGCGTGTTCGTCAACGGGCTGACGCTCGGGCTGGAGGCCCGCTGGTGACGCCGGCGCAGCCGTCGGCGGAGACCGAGGCAGCCGCCGACGCCCGCCGCGATCCCGGCCAGCGCCAGCCCGCCCGGTTCCGGCAGGAATTGGCCGGTGACATCGACCCGCGAGACGTCCCAGCCGCCGCCGGTGCACTCCACGCCGAGGTTGGCGTTGAGGAATCGGAACTGTATCTGGTCGCCGATCGACAGGCCGCCATCGAGCGTGACCTCGGAGAGGACGAACTGGCCCGAGAGCCATCCCGGCGACTGTCCCTTCCACGCCCCGCCGGTGGCGAGCAGCGGCGGCACCCCGAACGAGCCGACCGTGTAGTTTGGCGGCACCCAATCGGGGTACGGTGACAGTGACTGGTAGGGCGGCGAGACGGCGCCGGTCGCGAATTTTGCCGGCAGGAACGGCTGGAACGGGGCGTTCGGCTTGGCGGGATCATAGAACCGCCAGGCGACCTCGCCGGCGACGACGGGGTTGCCCGTCGTGATGTTGGTCGGGAAGTTGAACCGGTGCCGAATGACGAAGTCGAGCTGGTCGACCTGCGCAGGAATGGTGATCACCGGGCTCGTCAGCGTGTTGACGATCCACGCAGCCGATGAAAAGACCGCTTTGGGATCGACCTCCCAGACGTCGGCCGCCGCGGCATACGTCCAGTGGTTCACGGAACTGCCGGCCACGGGGGTCGTGGGGCTGAAGTACGTGAAGGTCTGGCTCGTCCAGCCCTGCCCGTCGATCGAAAAATCGTAGTTCGCCACCGGGATGACCGGCACGACCGGGACCGCGCGGGCCGGCGCCGCCGTCAGCAGGCACAGCCCCACGGCCGCGGCGACGCCGAGACGCCATGCCCCGCCCCGGCGGACCCTGCCGCCGCGCGGCCTCCGCCGCGCCAGCGCCAGGCCGAGTCCGCCGCACGCGGCGACCAGGGCGAGCCCCACGGTCGAGTGCTCCGGCACCGAGATGATGGAATCCGGGCCCGTGCCCAGACCGAACACCGCGTGCTGCTTGATGTCGGCCTCGGTGAACCCGCAGACGCCCAGGAACGTGAACCGCGCCCGGTTCTCGACGATGAACTCGCCGGCGAGGTTGTTCACCGGCTCGATGTTGCCGTCCCGGTAGATCGAGAAGGCGATCATCGAGTTGCCCGGGGGGCCGACGATCTGCGGGTTGAAACCGTTCCCGGGGAAGTTGCTGTTGCCGACGGTGCCGATCCCGAAGCCGAGAAACGGCACCGACCCGGAGTTCATCGCCCGGAACTGCCAGGTGCGATCGCCGACGCCCGTGGCCATGAGGTTGCTCGCCACGTGCGGCACGGTGCCGGTGGCGAGCTGGTACACGGCCGTGCCGCTCACCGACGGCGGCGAGTAGTCGTAGGGCAGGTCGTTGGCGGCCTGCCGGACCTGCCAGACGGTGCCGCTCGCCGAGAGGTAGCCGAGCGTCGGCCGGGCGGTGCCCCCCTGCACGATGTCGAAGTAGAAACTGCTGAGGACGTCGGCGGGGGCCACTGAGTCGACCGGCGAGGTGTTGAACAGGTCGATCGTGAGCAGGTTGCCCGAGATCGCCAGATCGGCCTGGAAGGCCACCGGATTGCCGGCGCTCGAGGTGCCGGCGACGGTGAATGTCACGGTGGCCATTGCCGGCGTCCCGCACGCTGCGACCGCGAGCGCGGCCAGGCCGGCCCGAAGCCGGACCCTACGGAAATGAAACATCGGAACCTCCGCGACGCACGAGTGAGACGTGGTGGCGTCCGTGCGCCCCGACAGGTGCGCCGATGTCCGTGTCGACGCAACGAAGGAAAACGTCGTGGGGAGCGGACTCGTCCCGGGGGAAGAGCCACCCGTCCACGTCGGCCTACGCTGCGCCGGGGCTTCGGAAAGAGCCGAAGAGCCCAGCAACTCGTCGTCCGAGATGGCGGCCGGTGCGGACGTCGGCGAGCCCTGGGCTCACCCGTCCGTCCCGGCACGTTCAACCTTTATCGGGCCGTCGGCACCGCGGGCAACCACGCGCCGTTCGCCGCGGATTTCGCCGTGCCAGCGAGGCTGCGGCAGCCTGCGGACACTTCTCGCGGCCTCGGGATGCCGCGGTCTCCCGGCAGGGCTCGCGCTCGAAGCTCGTGTGGAAGCCGTATGGGCTACACTCCCGCCTCGGAGTGGCACGCGCCCGGGAGAGCGACCGATGGGTTTTTGTGACGATTCCTTCCTGCTGTCGTGCGAACCGGCCGCCGACCTCTACCACCGGGTGGCGGCCCGGCAGCCGATCGTCGACTACCATTGCCACCTGAGCCCCCGCGACATCGCCGAGGACCGCCGGTTCGAGAACCTGCACGCAATCTGGCTCGACGGTGACCACTACAAGTGGCGGGCCATGCGGGCCGCGGGCGTCCCGGAGGACCTCGTCACCGGCTCGGCCAGCCCCCGCGAGAAGTTCCAGGCCTGGGCCGAGACGGTGCCCAGCACGCTCCGCAATCCGCTCTTCCACTGGACGCACCTGGAGCTCCGGCGGCATTTCGGGATCGAGGCGCTGCTCGAGGGCCCGACGGCGGAGCGGATCTGGACGGAGGCGAATCGCCAGCTCGCGACCGGCGACCTCACGGCCCGGGGGATACTTGCGCGGATGGGCGTCGAGTTCGTCGGCACCACGGACGACCCTGCCGATGCCCTCGACTGGCACGCGGCGATCGCCCGGGCGGACCTGCCGACACGGGTCGCGCCGACGTTTCGGCCCGACATGGCCGCTAAGGTCGCCGCCCCCGGCAAGCTCCTCCCCTGGGTGCGCCGGCTCTCCGACGCCGCCGGCGTCGGCGCCGACACCTTCGCGGGCCTCGTGCGGGCGCTCGACCGCCGCCACGAGGATTTCGCCAGGGCCGGCTGCCGGGCGAGCGACCACGGCATCGAGCGGCTTCCCGATGCCGACTGCCCCGCCACCGAGGCGGCGCGGATCTGGGATCGCGCGATCGCCGGCACCGCGGCCACGCCCGAGGAGGCCGCGCGGTTCGCCGCCTGGCTGGTGCTCCACGTCGCCCGGCTCAACCACGCCAAGGGCTGGGTGACGCAGCTCCACCTCGGTCCCTTCCGCGACCCCAACCCCGTGCTCGCCGCGAGCCTTGGCGGCGACGCCGGCTGCGACACGATCGGCGACGCCCGGCAGGGGCCCGGGCTCGTCCGCTTCCTGGCCACGCTCGCCGGCGAGGAAGCGCTCGGCCGCGCGATCCTCTACAACATCAACCCGGCCGACAACGCCCTGTTCGCGGCGCTGCCCGGATCGTTCCAGGACGGCGTGATCCCCGGGAAGATCCAGTGGGGCAGCGGCTGGTGGTTCATGGACCAGGAGCGCGGCATGCGGGAGCAGATGAACATGCTCTCCGATCTCGGCCTGCTCGCGCGGTTCGTCGGGATGGTCACCGACTCGCGGTCGTTCCTCTCCTTCCCGCGGCACGAGTACTTCCGCCGGATCCTCTGCGACCTCGTGGGCAGCGACGTGGCCACCGGCCGGCTGCCCGACCGCCGGGACTGGCTCGACCGCCTCGTGGCCGACGTCTGCTGCGGCAACGCCCGGGGGCTGCTCGGCCTCACCGCGGCGGGAGCGTGACGCGGTCGATCGAGAACCGCACCCGGACGTCGGGGTGGGTGGTGTAGAGCCGGTGCCGCTGGCCGTCGTGGACGAGCATGGCGCTCGACCGCTTCGGGTGGGCGGGGTCGACCGGCAGGAGCGGGTTGCCGACCCACTTCTCCCAGCGGACCAGGTCGGCGCTGGTGGCGATGCAGGTCTGCCAGGTGCTCCGGTCGGCGGCGGGGCTGGAGTGGTAGTAGGCGTAGTAGCGGCCGCGGAGCTTCACGATCTGGTCGACGGCGATGCCGTGGCGGTCGTAGCCCTCCGGGCCGCAGGCGAGGACGGGCTCGTCGCTGACGTTGGTGAACGTGCGGAGGTCGCGGGACGTGGCCAGCCACACGCCGTCGTCGCGCCGCTCGTAGAACAGGTGCCAGGTTCCTCCCTCGAGCCAGACGGCCGGCGTGCCCCGCGGCCCCGCGGGAATCGGCGTGCCGTCGGTGAGGCGGATGTCGAGGGCGCCGCACCGCCGCCAGCCACGGCCGTCGCGCGACGCCAGCAGGTGCGCCACGTCTTGTTCCCCCTCGGCGAACATCCACCACCGGCCGCAGGCCGGCACGACGCACACGTCCTCCACCCAGGCGTCGGCCACGAGCGGCCCGGCCGGGTCGCGGGTCCAGTTGAGGCCGTCGGGGCTCGTGGCGTGGCCGAGTCGGCGGACGGGATCCCGGTCGGGGTTGGAGCCGGTGTACCAGAGCCGCCAGCGGTTCTGTTCGCGCACGATCCAGCCGCGCTCGCGGAGGTCGCGATCCCAGGCGTCGGGCCCGCCCCCCGCGAAGAGCGGCTCCGCCGAGGCGGGGCCGAAGGCGACGAGTTCGTCCGGGAGGGGCGGGGCGGCCGCGGCCGGCCCGGCCAGCGTCCCGCCGACGAGGGCCGCGAGCAACGCCGTTGCGGTGAGCAGGCCAGCCATGGACCCCATGATACCGATGATGCCGGCGGCCCGCCCCCGCGCGTCCCGGGGTAGCATGAGCTGGGCGGCCGCGGTTCACCGGCCCTCCGTCCGCCGCGACGAGACGCCCCGATGCCGAGCCCGCGGTCCACAGGTCCCCTCGCGACCCGGCTCATCGCGCCGGTCATCGGGCTGGTGCTCGCCGCCGTCCTGGCCAACGTCGCGTTCGCCTCGTGGCTGGCGACGCGGCGGGCCCTCGAGGCGGCACGGCTCCGGCAGGAAGCGGTCGTGCACACGCTCGCCGATTCGCGGGTGGCGTTGTCGCCGCAGGTACTCGACACGCTCGCGCGGCTCACCGGCAGCCAGTTCGTGGTCTGGAATCCCGCCACGGGCACGACGGTGCTGACGACGCTGCCGGCAGAGGTGGCCGCCGGGATCGACGCCGCCGCGGCAGCCGCGGTGCCGGGGGGCACCGTCGTGATCGCCGGCCAGCGGCACCGCGTCGCGGCCACCCGGCTCCAGGGCGTGCGGGCGGAGAGGGTGCTGGTGCTCACGCCGGTGCAGGACGGCCTGCGGGCCGCGGTGGAGGCGGTCTGGCCCGTGCTCGCCGTGGCGGCGGCGACGCTCGCCGTGCTCGTCCCGCTCGGCCTGCGGACGACCGGCCGGCTCGCCGGACGGCTCACCGCCGTCGAGGGTCACGTCGGCCGGATCGCGGCGGGCGAGTTCGGGCAGCTCCTGGAGCCGCTCGACGCGGAGCCGGCCGCCGAGGTCCGCCGCCTCGTGACGGGCGTCAACCGGATGAGCACGACGTTGGCGACGCTTCGCGACACGCTCGTCGCCGGCGAGCGGCAGCGGCTTCTGGGCCAGCTGGCGGCCGGCTTCGCCCACGAGCTGCGGAACGCCATCACCGGCGCCCGGCTGGCCATCGACCTCCACCGCCGCCGCTGCACGGCCGCCACGCCGGCCGACGACAGCCTTACCGTGGCGGTGCGGCAGCTCGACGTCGTCGAGGAGGAGGTCCGCGGTCTGCTGGCGCTGGGGAGGCCGACCGAGACACCGGAGGGGGCATTCGACCTGGCGAACCTGCTGGAGGACGTCCGCGATCTCACCGGCCCGCGGTGCGAGCATGCGGCGGTGCGGCTGCACGCCGCCTGGCCGTCCGGGCTCGTCGTCACCGGCCGCCGCGAGGCCCTCCGGGCGGCGGTCGTGAACCTCGTGCTCAACGCCGTCGATGCCGCGGGCCGCGGGGGGACGGTGCGGCTGGCCGCCGAGCAGGAGGCCGGCCGCATCGCGCTCGTCGTCGAGGACGACGGCCCGGGACCGCCGCCGGCGCTCGCCGGCACGCTCCACGAGCCGTTCGTGACCGGCAAGCCGGAGGGCATCGGCCTGGGGCTCGCCGTCGCGCAGGCGGTTGCCGAGCAGCATGGCGGCAGGCTCGAATGGCGGCGAGCCGCCGGCCGCACCCGGTTCGCGATCACACTGCCGGCCGACCGCCGATCCCCGCGGCCCACCGAGGGTCCGTCATGAGTCGCATCCTGGTCGTCGACGACGAGCCCGCCATCGGCTGGAGCCTCCGCGAACTGCTCGGCGACGCCGGGCACGCCGTCGAGGTGGCGTCGAGCGCCGAGGCGGCGCTCGAGACCTGCCGGCGGTTCGGTCCCGAGACGATCCTGCTCGACGTCCGGCTGCCGGGGCGCGACGGGCTCTCGGCAATCCCCGACCTGCGCTCGGCCGCCCCCGGCGCGGCGATCGTCGTGATGACGGCCTTCGGCGACCTCGACACCGCCGTGCGGACCGTGCAGGCGGGCGCCTACGATTACCTCGTCAAGCCCTTCGATCTCGAGCGGGTGTCGGGCGTCGTCGCCCGGGCCCTTGCGGACCGGGCCGCCCCCACGGCCCCCGGCGCGGCCGCCCCGGAGCCGCCGACGGGAGCGACCCTGGAGGGCGTCTCGCCGGCGATGCAGGCGGTCTTCGCGCGGCTGGCGCTCGTGGCGGCCGCCGATCTGCCGGTGCTGGTCACGGGCGGCCCGGGCACCGGCAAGGAACTCGCGGCCCGCGCGATCCACGACCATGGCCGGCGCCGCGCCGGACCGTTCGTCACCACGAGCCTGGGAGCGCTCCACCCGATCGCCGTCGAAGCCGAGCTCTTCGGCGGCGACGCGGCCAGCGGGTCGTCCGGCCGCCCCGGCCTGGTCGAGCTCGCCGCCGGCGGCACGCTGTTCCTCGACGAGATCGACGCGGCCGAGCCGGCGGTGCAGGTGCGGCTCATGCGGCTGCTGGAGACCGGCGAGTTCTCCCGCACCGGCTCCGCCGCCGCGCACCGGGCCGACGTGCGGATCATCGCCGCGACCGAACGCGCGCCGACGGCCCTGGCGGCGGCCGGGTTTCGCCGCGACCTGCTCGAGCGGCTGCGGGTCTGCGAGCTGGCGCTGCCGCCGCTGGCGGCCCGCGGCGAGGACATCGAGCCGCTCGCCCGCGGGTTCCTCGCGCGGCTGGCGAGCCACCGGCCGCCGCCGACGATGTCGCCGGAGTTTCTCGCCGCCCTGCGCGGCCGCGACTGGCCGGGCAACGTCCGCGAACTGCGGCACGCCGTCGAGCATGCCGCCGTCGTCGCCCGTGGGGGCACGCTGCGGCCGGAGCATCTGCCGGCGCCGCCACGCCCGGCGGGCGACCCGGCCACGACCGACCTGGAGGCGGCGGCCGCCGCGGTCGCCGCGGCCGTGAAGGCCTGGGCGGCGGCGGCGCGGCGGGCCGGCGGCGACCGGCCGGAGCCGGACCTCCACCACCGTGCGGTGCTCGTGGTGGAGGCGGCGCTCCTCCGCGAGGCGCTCGCCCACACCGGCGGCAACCGCACGGCCGCGGCGCGGCTCCTCGGCCTCGACCGAACCACGCTCCGCACGAAGCTGCGGGTGCTGGGGATCGACGACTGATCCGGATCCCGCCGTGAACCCGCGCAGGTTCCCGCGACCCCGCCCCGCCGGGACGAGGCCGGCGAAATTTTCCCCGGCCGAGGCGGTCGATTCGTCGCGACCCTCCGCCCCGCGGCGGCTACGCTCCGGAGGGAAGTCAGGAGCATCCCTTGGACCTGCCATTCGCCGCACCTCAGGAGCCCGCCCGCTTCCGGCCCCTCCACGGTTTTACGCTCGTGGAGCTCCTGGTCGTGATCGCGATCGTCGGCGTGCTCGTCGGCCTGCTCCTGCCGGCGGTGCAGACCGCCCGCGAGGCCGGCCGCCGGACGAGCTGCGGCTCGAACATGCGGCAGCTGGCACTGGCCGTGCTCGGCTACGAGAGCGCCAAGCGGCGGCTGCCGCCGAGCATGACCCATGTGGCGGGCACCACGTTTGCCAACAACAACGGCTCCTGGGGCGTCCACGGCCGGATCCTCCCCTTCATCGAGGAGTCGGCCGCGGCGGTGCGCGTCGACCTCGAGGCTCCCTGGGACCAGCCGCCCAACAGCACCAGCGGCGTGCCCACCACTCGGATCCCGGTCTTTCTCTGCCCCAGCGAGCCCAACGCCACGATGCGAACGAAGAACGGCGCTGCGTTCGTGTTTCCGCACACCTACGGCTTCAACGCCGGCACCTGGTTCGTGTACGACCCGGCCACGGGGGCCGGCGGCGACGGTGTCTTCTTCCCCAACTCGAACCTCCGGCTGGGGCAGGTGACCGACGGGCTGAGCAAGACGCTCTGCGGCGCGGAGGTCAAGGCCTTCACGCCCTACGTGCGCAACACGTCGGACCCAGGGGGAAGCCATCCGGCAACCGCCCCGCCTGCCGAGCCGACGGCGATCGCCGGGCTGGCGGCCGGCGGTGACGCCAAGCTCGGGCCCAGCACCAACGAGTGCACCGGCCATACCGAGTGGCCCGACGGACGCGTCCACCACACCGGTTTCACGACCACCTTTCCCCCGAACACGCGGGTGTCCTTCACGAAGGACGGCCGCGGGTACGACATCGACTACAACTCGCGACAGGAGGGCACAAACGGTTCGGCCAAGACCTTCGCCGCGATCACGTCCCGCAGCTATCACCCGCGTGCGGTCAACGTGTCGTGCCTCGACGGCTCGGTCCGCTCGGTCGCCGACGACATCGACGCGGCGGTCTGGCGGGCGACGAGCACCCGGGCCGGCGGCGAGGCGGCTGCGCTCGACTGATGCCGGATGCTTTCCCCGGGCGAGCCCCCGCCGTAGACTGCCCGGGGTCGGCGGGTCGGCGCAGCGCCAGCCCGCGTCCTTCCTCCAGGCAACCACGGGAACATCATGGACATCCTCGGCGAGATCTTGAAGCAGGTGATCGAGGGCGCGGCCCAGCAGCAGCAGCCGCAGCGGGCGCCGCAGCCCCAGCAGCGGGCCCCGCAGCCGCCGCAGGGAATGCCCTCGGCGAACGACCTCACCGACATCCTCTCGCAGATCTTCGGCGGAGGCGGCGCCCAGAAGCTGCCCGACGTCGTCCGGCAGTTCGAGGACAAGGGGATGCGGGAGCAGGTCGACTCGTGGGTCCGCACGGGTCCCAACAAGCCCGTCGACCGGCGGCAGATCGAGGATGTCTTCGGCCAGCGGGAGCTCGACCAGATCGCCCGCAACAAGGGCGTCGACCGCGACCAGCTCGCCGAGGTGCTCGCGAAGTACATCCCGCGGATCATCGACGAGCTGACGCCGCAGGGGCAGATGTCGGGCCGGCGGTAGCGATCCGCGTACGGGCTCGGCGGCGGCCGATCCGGCGCCGGCGGCAGCCCGG
>JBIIUP010000162.1:0-7018 GCA_044339885.1 Pirellulales bacterium
CCTCGTGCAGTTCAAGGGCTTCCTCAAGGAATACAGCTGATAGGGCTCCCGCTCAAACCTCGCGGGTATGTCCTCGCGCGGATGAGAGCCCAGACCATGGATAGGGCAGGGGTTACCCGTGCCGGCGAGCCGGCGTTGCTGGCCGAGCGGAACCACGATGGTGAAGCGAGGGCAGCACCGAGTGAACGGAGCCCAGGATGGGCGCAGTGAACGTCCGGGCGAGACGGCACGGGTAACTCCTGCCCCCGCGCGGCATGCGGCTACGACAGGAACTCGTCGAGCGCGTCGCGGAGCATGTCGGGATCGGTCGCGACGCCGGTGAGCGTCTGGAAGTCGATCGCGGTCCGCGCGGCGTGGATCTCCAGGCCGTCGACGAGGCAGCCGCCGTGGGCGGCGACGACGGCCGCCAGCGGTGACGGCTGGACGACCAGCGGCATCTCCGCGACCACGAGGTCGGCCCGCATGCCGGTGAACGCGGCCGGCTCCGGCAGTCCGTCCGGCATCGACACCACGACGATGTCGACGTCGGCGGGAATGTCGACTGTCGTCCCGCACTCGTGAGCCGTGGCCGGGGCGGCGCCGAGGCTGCCGAGCGCTTCGACCAGCGCCGCGGCCCGGGTCGCATCGCGGTCGCCGACGAGGACCGCCGCGGCGCCGGCCAGGGCCAGTTCGAGCGCGACCGCCCGTCCCTCGGCCGCCGCGCCGAGCACGAGCACCCGCGCCCCGGCGGGATCGACGTGGCCCCGCAGCGCCTGCACCGCGCCGCGTCCCTCGGTCATGTGGGCGGTGAATCCGTCGGTCTGGCGATCGAGGAGGCTGGCGGCGCCCGCGAACGCGGCGGCGGGGCTCGTCGCGGCCACCAGCGGCGGTGCCGCCGCCCGGAGCGGTCCGGCGAGCAGGCAGCCGCGGAATCCCATGGCGGCCGCCCCCGCGAGCGCTTCGGCGAGCCGCTCGGGGGCGACTTCGACGGAGAGGAACCGGCAGTCGACGCCAGCCGCTTCGACGGCCCGTTCGAAGAGGTACTGCGCGGGGTTGCCGGCGGCAGGCCAGCCCAGCAGGGCGACGATGTCCTGGAGGGCCGGGCTGGTCATGTCGTGCCGGGTCGGTCGCGGGGACGGGCGGTGGTCAGACGGTCACCGTCGTGGCCGCGACGAACCGGGGGTCGGCCCGGATCCCGTCGAAGTCGTGTTCGGCGCCCGTGAGGTCACGGAACCGGGCGTCGATCGCGATCGCCTTGGCGAGGTGATCGATCGCGGCCGGCACGTCGCCCGCCAACGAGTGGTAGCAGGCGAGGTTGTAGAGCAGGATGGCCCGATCGGGAAATGCCTCCAGGCCGCGCCCCAGGGACTCGATCGCCAGATCGAGCCTCCCGAGCCGCTTGTGGCACCAGCCGAGGCCCAGCCAGGCCTCGAGCTGGCCCGGGCTGCCGTCGGCCGCTCGGGTCAGCGGTCCGATCGCGGCCTCCCACTCGCCGAGTGCCCGCAGGGCCTCGCCTTCCAGCAGGCTCGATCGGGGAGCCATGCGTTCGGCGTCGTCGAGCCGCGCCAGTTCGTCCAGAGCGCGGCCGAGCAGCTTCCGCGCGGTCGGTGGGGCGGCCGCCTCGCCCTCGAGCAGCAACTCGCCCAGTTCCAAGTAGCCGCTGGCCTGGCGGAGCACGACCGGAGTCGGCACCCGGAAGCCCTGCGTTCCGGCGGCATTCGGCGTCGACGTGCCCGTGGATGTGGTCATCGTTCGCTCGTGAGCGGCTTCCTGGCGGACGGCGAAATCCTAGGCTCACGGGCGGTTCCGGACTACCTCCCGGACCGGGGTCCCGCTGCCGGTGTTCTACGCGGCTCGAGGCCCGCTGGATCGCCCATCCCGGGCCCGGCATCGGCCCGTGAAAACCGCTGAAATTCTGGGTCCGGTCGGCCCTCCTGCACGAAATCCGGCCGCCGCCTCCACCAACCAGGCAGGAGGCCCCCGATGCGACTGACCCTGCGGACCCTGCTGTCGTGGAAGGACGGGATGCTCGACGCGGCATCCGGCCGGGAGCTCGCCGCCAAGGTGGCCGCGACGCCGGCGGCCGGCCAGCTGGAGGAGCGGATTCGCGACGTCGTCTCGCGGCAGACGCTGCCGGCGCCGCCGGTCGGAGCCGCCGGGGAGGACGACCCGAACGCCACGGCCGAGTATCTCGACAACGTCATGCAGGCGGAGCGGATCGCCGAGTTCGAACGCCGTTGCTTCGCCTCGGACGTGCAACTGGCCGAGACGGCGGCCTGCCACGAGATCCTCGCGGAGCTGCTGCGGTCTCCCGCGGCCGACGCGAACGTCGACGCCGCCACCTGCGGCCGGCTCCTCGCGGCGGCCCAGGCAGCGGCCGCCAGGGCGGTCCCGCGGACCGACGCCGACGCGGCCCGGATACAAGCGGCCGCCAACGCCCCGCCCGTCCCGGCAGGCGGCATTCCTCCGGGCGGCGTCCCGGTCTCCGTCTTCGATCCGGCGGGTGTGCCCGGCGGTGGCCCGCGGCCGGCGACCGCGGGCGTCCGACGCGCCGAGAAGCGGGCCCCGGCGTCGGCGTGGCTGCTGCTGGCCTTGGCGACCCTCCTGCTGGCGGTGCTGGTCGGCGTCTTCGGGTGGTCGGTGCGGCGTGGCGGCGTGCGGCGGGTCGCCGTCGCGCCGCCGGCAGCGGTGAGTCAGCCCGCCGGCGACCAGCCGGTGGTCCGTGAGGTCGAGGCAGAACCGCCGGTGGCTGATGTGGCGAAGCCCGCCGCCGTCATGGCGACGGCGCCGCCGGTTGCGCCTCCCGCCGCGCCGCCCGCTCAGGCAGCCGAGTCTCCCGCGGGCCCTGATCGGCCCGTCGCCGCCGCAAGCACACCGCACCCGCCGGCCGAGGCAGCCCCGCCTCCACCCCCGCCGACCGCGGTGCCCGCGGACGTGCCAGCCCCGCCATCCCCTGCGGCACCGAGCGAGCCGCGCGTGCCGCAGGGCGACGCCCTCGCCATCGTGGCCCCGGCGTCGCCCGTCAGCGCCCCGACGGTCCCGCCGGCCGCTGCGCCTGCTCCGCCGCCAGCGCCGTCGGCGGCGGGCCCCGCCGCGGCCGAAGCCATGTCGTCCGGCGACCTGACCGTCGAGGGTGAGGCGGTGATCCTCGTGCGGAGCGGCGGCGTTGAGCCGCAACCGTGGCGGGCTTTGTCGCGGGGCGCCGCGGTCGACCTTCCGCTCGACCTGCTGGCTCCGGCGTTCAGCCAGCCCGTCGTGGTCGTCGACGGTGTGCGGATCACGCTCCTGCCCGGCACGCGGGCGGTGCTCGCCCGGGATGCCGCTGCCGTTCCGCGGATCGAGCTGCTCTTCGGCGCCGTGGTGCTGACGAGCCCGGACGCGGATGGCCGGGTGGGCGTGGCGGCCGGCAGCCTCGTGGGGACGATCACCGACGGCCTGGCGATGCCGATCGGCGTCGAGGCGGAGCTCGTCCGCGATCCCGGTGCCGATCCCGCCGCGACGCAGACGCGGTCGCGGATCATCGCCGCCGCCGGCCCGCTGACCTTCATCCAGGCGAATGACGAGGGCCGGCCGCCGCTGGCGGGCATCGCCGGCACCGAGCTCGTGGCGGCGGACCGGCTCCAGCCGCCGGCCCGGGGAGCGGCGCTGGCGTGGACGAGCCGCGACCCGGCTGCGGCGGCGATCATGCCGCTGGCGACGGTGCCGGCGTGGCTGGCGGGCCGAGCGTCCGCCGATCCGCTGGACCGCGCCGCCGGACTGGCCCTGGCCGCGCGACTGCGGCGCGACGGCGACCCGCTGGCCGCGCTCGGCGACCTGGCGACGGACCGCCGCAGCGAGAACCGGATCGCGGCGGCCGCCACGCTCGCCCTGCTCGGCGACTACGGGCCGCTCGTGGAGCAGCTGTGCGCGGAGGATCCGCGCCGGGCGCTCCGCGCCGACCAGTGGCGAAAGCTCGAGGCCCTCGCCGTGCCGCTGGCCTTCGCCCGCGGTGCCAACGCCGCCGCGAAGCTCGGCCAGGCGTTCGTCGATCGCGGGCCGCCGGGCAGCGGTGCCGTGCTGGCGGAGTTCGCCCGCGGGCACGACGCCGCCGCGTTCGAGGCCGGAGCCGCCGCCACGCTCGTCGCAGCGCTCGACTCGCCCCACCTCGCCGTGCGCCGTTATGCCATCAAGAACCTCGTGGAGATCGCCGCACCAGACGCCGTCGATGCGATCCGCTACCGCCCCGACGGCCTGCCTGAGCAGCGGCGCGAGGCCGCGGACTGGTGGCGCCAGCAGCTCGACCAGGGCCGCATCCGCCGTGCCGCCCCCGCATCACCACCGCCGCGTGCCGGCCCGCCCGACTGACCGCGAAACACCGGCCGACGGCGGGGAACCGTGCGGGGTGCGAGCGGGGCGCCCGCGGTTTGTCCCACGGCCGCGGCGGGTGATATGCTCGCCACATCGCGTCGTCGCCCGTCCGCGACACGCCCCGGTCCTCCATCCCAGGGAATTCCAGGGTGCAGATCAACGTTTCGGCACGCCACGGCCACCTCAGCCCCGCCTCCCAGTCGAAGATCGTCGCCAAGGTCTCGCGTCTGCGCCGCTACTTCAACCGCCTCACCGCCCTCAACGTCACGGTCGACCTGCAGAACTCGACCCTCCCGGCGGTCGAAATCGTCGCCAAGGCGGAGCGATTTCACGACATGGTGAGCCACGAGAACGCAGCCCAGCTGTGGCGGAGCGTGGACGGTGCGGTGCAGAAGCTGGAGCAGCAGCTCCGCAAGCACAAGGAAAAGGTTCGCGACCACAAGCACGTACAGAACACCCGCCGGGACTGAGTCCCGCCCGACACCGTTCACCCCAGAGATGCAACCCGCATGAAGTTCTCAGATTTCGTCGCCACCGACGCCATCCGTGCCCACGTCGACGCGGGCACGAAGGAGGGGGTGATCCGGGAGATGGTGCAGTCGCTCGTCGATGCCGGCCGGATCGCGGCCGGCGACCAGGAAGGCATCGTCAAGGCGATCATGAAGCGGGAGGATCTCGGCAGCACCGGCATCGGCCGGGGCGTGGCCGTGCCGCACACCAAGCATCCGAGCGTCAGCCGCCTCGTGGGCACCGTCGCGGTGAGTCCCACGGGCATCGATTTCGAGAGCCTCGACGGAGAGCCGGTGCAGCTGTTCTTCCTGCTGGTCTCGCCGCCGGACCGGCCGGGCGACCACCTGCGGGCGCTGGAGAACATCTCCCGGCAGCTTCGCGACGAATCCTTCTGCAGGCTCTTGAAGGCCGCCAAGGGGCCGGTCGAGATCCAGCACCTGCTCGAGGAGGCCGACAGCCAGGGAGTCGTCTCGTGAGCGGCGGTGAGACCATCAGCGAGCAGACTGTGTCGCGCGAGGTCGTCGTGGCCAACGCCCAGGGCCTCCACGCGCGGCCGGCGGACCTGCTCGCCCGGGAGGCTCGCAAGTGGCGGTCGCGGATCGAGTTCGTCGGCGGCGCGCAGCGGGTCGATGGCAAGAGCATCCTCGAACTGCTCACGCTGGCGGCGGAGCCGGGCACGCGGCTGGTGGTCGAGGCCACCGGACCGGATGCGGCCGAGGCGGTCGAGGCGATCGGCGTACTCTTCGCGCGGAAATTCAACGAACACACGAGCGACACGGATTCCTGACCGGCGGCGCCGGGCGGCCAGCACGGCCCCCCGCCCGCACCGGCCGACTTACCCCTTCCCAGACGACAAACCACGAGGAGCCGCAACGAACCGCGCCAGGCGCCGGTCCCCAGGGATTCGATCGCCCGACCCGCCCGGCCCGAGGCCGCGGAGGGTCGGCGGGCGATCTCCCGCCGGGACTGCCGCAGCCGGCGGGCGGACTGCGCCCGATGCTGAAACTCCAGGGCTTCGCCGTCTCGCCCGGCGTCACGATCGGCGAGGCGCTCGTGCTCGACACCGAGGGATTCCGCATCCCCCGGCGGTTCGTGGAGCGCAGCGCCGTCGACACCGAACTGCAGCGGCTGGCGCACGCCGTCGCCGAGACGACCCGGGAGATGGAGCGGAACCGCGACGCGATCCGCGGCGAACTCGGCGACCAGTACGCCGGCATCTTCGAGGCCCACCTCGCGATGCTCCACGACGCCCGGCTGCAGCAGGAGCTCACGGCTGCCGTCCGCGACCGCAACTGGTGGCCGGAGTACGCCGTCAGCCGCACGCTCCGCCGCTACGCCAAGGCCTTCCAGAACCTCGACAACCACATCGCCCAGCGGGCGCACGACATCTACGACATCGAGAAGAGCCTGCTGCGGAACCTGCTCGGCCAGCGGCGGGAGACGCTCGCGGCGGTGTCGCAGCCGGTGATCGTGCTGGCGCACAACCTCACGCCCAGCGAGACGGCGAACCTCGACCGCCGGTTCGTGAAGGGCTTCGCCACGGAGCTGGGTGGGCCGGGCAGCCACACGGCGATCGTGGCCGAGGGGCTGGAGATCCCGGCCGTCGTCGGGATGGGTCCCTTCCTCGCCGACGTCTCCGGCGGCGAGCCGGTGATCCTCGACGGCAACCAGGGCGTGGTCATCCTCCAGCCCGACGAGGAGACGATCGCCCGCTACCGGCAGGAGCTCGAGGCCGCCCGGACCGCGGCCGCCGAACTCGACCTGCTCCGCGACCTGCCGGCCGAGACGAACGACGGCGTGCGGATCGGGATCCTCGGCAACATCGAGTTCCCCAGCGAGGCCGAGCACTGCATCGCCCGCGGCTGCGACGGCATCGGCCTCTACCGCACCGAGTTCCTCTACCTCACCAGCCAGCGCGAGCCGACGGAGGAGGACCACTTCGCGGCCTACAGCGCCGTGGTCGAGGCGATGGGGGGCAAGCCCGTCGTGATCCGCACGCTCGACCTCGGGGCCGACAAGATGCTCACCGA
Source organism: Pirellulales bacterium (assembly GCA_044339885.1). Classification (GTDB taxonomy): domain Bacteria; phylum Planctomycetota; class Planctomycetia; order Pirellulales; family UBA1268; genus QWPN01. Next base: position 6,867 of record JBIIUP010000162.1, read on the forward strand.
GTCGCGGCCGGAGGAGGAGCGGAACCCCTGCCTCGGCCTGCGGAGCATCCGGCTCTCGCTCCGGCAGCTGCCGGTCTTCCGCACCCAGCTGCGGGCGATCCTCCGGGCCAGCGCCCTGGGGGACGTGCGGGTGATGTTCCCGCTGATCACCA
>JBIIUP010000163.1:0-6995 GCA_044339885.1 Pirellulales bacterium
CGACCAGGTGCGCGGGCACGTCGCATCGCGGAAACAACCGCTGAAGATGCCTCGCCATAGCGCTCCCCGACGTGATCGGGGAACTGCACGGCGGGAAGCTCCCGTACTCGTTCTTGTAGTTCATGACCGCCATGTGGAGCATGTCGATCTCCGCCTTGATCGCCGCGTTGCGGGCCGCGCTGCGGGCGCGGATCACAGCCGGCGTGATGAGCGTCGCCAGCACGGCGATGATGCCGACCACCACCAGGAGCTCCACGATCGTGAAGCCCCGGCGGCCGGCGGTAGGAACGACGCGGATCGGGTGCATGGCGGTCCTCACGACAGATCCTGGATGAGCTTGATGAGCGGCAGGAAGAGGGCGATCACGATGAAGCCCACCGCACCGCCGAGGAAGATGATGAGCAGCGGCTCCATGAGGCTCGTGAGGCTCTCCGTGAGCACCGCCACCTCCTCGTCGTAGGTGTCGGCCACCTTGTAGAGCATCGTGTCGAGCTCGCCAGACTCCTCGCCCACGTCCACCATGTTCACGACGAGGTCGTCCACCACCGGCTGCTTGTAGCGGAGCATGTACATCAGCGCCCCGAACCCCGGCACGAAGACCGTCCAGAAGAGCAACGCCACGGCGTTGAACGGCGGGACCGAGTGGACCTTGAGCGGCTTCGCCACCGACTCGCCGTCGCGGATCGACTCCGAGACCTTCGTGAACAGCCGCTCGAACATCGCGTTGCCGGACGTCTCCTTCGTGATGTTGAGGGCCTCCAGGATCGGCACGCCGCTGGCCAGGAGCGTGCCCAGCGTGCGGGCGCTGCGGGAGAGGATGTTCTTCTCGATGAGCTGGCCGAAGATCGGCATTTTCAGGGCGAACAGGTCCCAGCCAAAGCGGCCGTAGGGGACGAGCTTGATGAGCTTGATGATCATGTTGATCCCGAACGGGATCGCCGGGAGCAGGAACCAGTAGTTCGCCACCAAGTTGGACATGTCGATGAGGACCTGCGTCATCGGCGGCAGCTCGCTGCCGAAGTCGTCGAAGATCTTCTTGAACTGGGGCACGATCTTCAGCATGATGAAGGTGAGGATGCCGACGGCCACCGTCACCACCACGATCGGGTAGACGAGCGCCCCCTTCACCTTCCGCTTGAGCGACTGCGCCCGCTCCATGAACTCGGCCAGGCGGCGGAGGATCACCTCCAGCGCGCCGCCGGCCTCGCCGGCGCGGATCATGTTGCAATAGAGCCGGTCGAAGGCCTTGGGACTCTTCGAGAGCGCCTCCGAGAGGTTGGTTCCCCCCTCGATCTCCTCGCAGACGTCGAGCAGCGAATACTTCAGCCGCCCCGGCTTCTGCATCTCCGCCAGCACCTTGAGGCTGCGGAGGATCGGCAGGCCGGCGTCTTGGAGGATCGAGAGCTGTCGCGTGAAGAGGGTGATGTCTTTCGTCTTCACCCCGCCGATGACGAAGCCGCGGCTCTTCTTCTTGGCCGCCCCGGGCTTGGCCGCGGCCTTCGCCTTGCGGGCCTTGAGCTTCGTCACCATGTAGCCCATCGAGCGGATCGTGGCCTGGGCTTCGGCCTCGTTCTCCGCGTCGACGGTGTCGCGGATCTCCTTGCCGGTCGCCGACTCGATGGCTTCGAACTGGAAGGTGGGCATGGCGGTGTCTTGGGCTGCAGGCTTCCGAGCGTCAGGCTTCCAGGATCGTCTCGCGGATCACTTCCTCGGCGGTGGTCGTGCCGGCGAAGATGCCCGCCATGCCGCTCTCGCGGAGCGTGACCATGCCCGCCTTGCGGGCCGCCTCGCGGAGGTCTTCCGTGGAGGCGTTGCGCATCACCATGTCGCGGAGGTCGTCGTTCATGATGAGCAGCTCGTAGAGACCCAGCCGGCCCTTGTAGCCGGTGCGGGCGCACCGCTCGCAGCCGCGGCCCCGGTAGAACTTCTTGCCCACCGTCTGCTCCGTCGTGAGCTCGAGGTCCGCCAGCACGTCGGCGCCCGGCACGATCTCCTCCTTGCAGCCGGTGCAGATCCGGCGGACCAGCCGCTGGGCGAGGATCGCCTCGACCGTGGCCGTGATCAAAAACGGCGGCACGCCCATGTCGCGGAGCCGGGTGACCGTGGCCGCGGCGTCGTTGGTGTGGAGCGTGGAGAAGACCATGTGGCCGGTGAGCGAGGCCTGGACCGCGATCTCGGCCGTCTCCACGTCGCGGATCTCGCCGACGAGGATGCGGTCGGGATCCTGGCGGAGGATGGCCCGCAGGCAGGCGGCGAAGGTGTTGCCGATCTCGGCGTCGATCGGCACCTGCACGATGCCGTCGATGTCGTACTCGACCGGATCCTCCGTGGTGATCAGCTTGTCCTCGACGTCGTTGAGCTCCGAGAGCGCCGAGTAGAGCGTCGTCGTCTTGCCGGAGCCGGTGGGCCCCGTCACCAGCACGATGCCGTTGGGCCGGCGGATCACCTCGCGGAACTTCCGCAGCATGTCCTCGCCCATCCCCACCTTCTCGAGGTCGAGCGAGACGACGCCCCGGTCGAGCACCCGCATGACCACGCTCTCGCCGAACAGCGTGGGGAGCACGCTGACGCGGAGGTCGACCGGATGGCCGCCGACGGAGAGCTCGATCCGGCCGTCCTGCGGCAGCCGCCGCTCGGCGATGTCGAGGTTCGCCATGACCTTGATCCGCGTGGTGATCGCGAAGGCCAGGTGCTTCGGCGGCGGCACCATCTCCTGAAGCACGCCGTCGGCCTTCAGCCGGATCCGGAATTCGTTCTCGAACGGCTCGAAGTGGATGTCGCTGGCCCCGTCGCGGACCGCGATGAGGAGCACCATCGTGAGCAGCTTGCGGACCGGGGCGCTCTCGGCGAGCGCCTCGACGCCGGCGAGGTCGGCCTGCCCCTTGCCGTCGGCCGCCGCGGCCTTGGCGGCGAGGTCCTCGTCGGCCTCCAGCGACTCGACGACCGACTCCACGCTCTCGGTGTCCTCGGCGTAGTACTTGTCGACCGCCTTCTGGATCTCCGGCTCCGTCGCCACGCAGACGTGGATGTCGTAGCCCAGGAGCGTCCGCAGCTCGTCGGCGATCTGGATCTTCTGCGGCTCGGCGCTGGCGATCGTGAGCTTGGCGCCGTCGAAGGCCAGGGGGATCACCCGGTAGAGCTGGGCCATCGGCTGGCTGATGAGCGTGAGCACGTCCGCCGGGATCTGCCGGTCGTAGAGCGTGACGAAGGTGGTGCCCCACTGCTCGGCGAGGGCCTCGCCGAGCTGCTCGTCGGTGAAGTAGTCGAGCGACATCCCGATCTTGCCGAGCAGCTCGCCGGCCCCGGCGGCCTGCGTCTCGAGCATCGCGGCGAGCTGCTGCTCGTCGATGAGGCCCAGGTCGATGAGGATCTGTCCGAGCCGCTTGGCCATGGGATGACTCCTAGCGATCCAGGTCCTTGGCGGCGCGGCGGGCCACGGCCTCGTCGTCCTCGACGATGCCCTGCTTGGCGTTCTCGATCCGCCGGGCCAGGTCGTCGATGTTCTGCGCCTTGGCCAGGACGTCCTCCTCCTTCACCTTCTTCTCCCGCCAGAGGCGGAAGAGGTCGTCGTCGAGGAGCCGCATGCCGAGCTTGGCGCCGGTCTGGATCGACGAGTTGATGCGGAAGGTCTTGTTCTCGCGGATCAGGTTGCCGATCGCCGGCGTGACCACGAGCACCTCGTAGGCGGCGCAGCGGCCGCCGCCGATCTTGGGGAGCAGGGCCTGCGAGACGACCCCCAGGATCGCGGTGGAGAGCTGGGTGCGGACCTGCTCCTGCTGGTTCGTGGGGAAGGCGTCGATGATCCGGTTCACCGTGCCCTGGGCGCCCGTCGTGTGAAGCGTGCCGAAGACGACGTGCCCCGTCTCGGCCGCGGAGATCGCCGCCTCGATCGTCTCCAGGTCGCGGAGCTCGCCGACGAGGATCACGTCGGGGTCTTGCCGCAGGGCGCGGCGGAGGGCCTCGGAGAAGCTCGTGACGTCGGTGCCGATCTCCCGCTGGTTCACCGTGCTCTTCTTCGAGCGGTGGTAGAACTCGATCGGGTCCTCGATCGTGATGATGTGGTGCTCGTAGTTGGCGTTGATGAAGTCGATGAGCGCGGCGAGCGTGGTGCTCTTGCCGGAGCCCGTCGGGCCGGTGACGAGAAACAGGCCGCGGGGCCGGGTGACGATCTTCTTGCAGACCTCCGGCACGCCCAGCTGCTCGGGCGTGAGCAGCTTGTTGGGGATTTGCCGCAGCACCATCGCGATGCTGCCGCGCTGCTTGAACACGCTGACGCGGAACCGGGCCCGGTCGCCGAAGGCGAAGCCGAAGTCGCAGCCCCCCTTCTCGGCCAGCTCCGGCATGCACCGCTCGGGCGTGATCGACTTCATGAGGGCGTTGGTGTCTTCCGGCGTGAGCACCTTCGTCGCCTGCGGCCGCATGTGGCCGTCGATCCGGAACACCGGCGGGATGCCCGCGGTGATGTGGATGTCGCTGACGCCGTTGTCGACCGCCGCGGTGAGCAGCTTCTCGATGAGGATGGGGCCTCCGGCCGCCCGCGGCGCCGCTCCGTCAGCGGGCCGCTCCGCGCCGGCGCCGGCGGCGGGATCGTCTTCGGTGAGGTCGAGCTCCAGGGCCGCCCGGGCCGGCGGCGACTCCGGACGCAGCACGAGCACCTTCGTGCCCTGCACGTCGGTCAGAGCCCCCGTGCCCCGCGCGGCCGCCGTCTCGAAGGCGAACGCCGCGGCATCGCCCCCCGGCGGCACCAGCGCCGCCACGATCCCGGCGAAGTCGTCCGCCGCGACCGGTTGCTTGCCGAGCGGCCGGAACTGTCCGTCGATGAGGAGCCGCGGCACGGCACCGCCGGCCATGCGGACCTCCGTCGCCGAGTGCTGCAGCGCGGTGCGCAGCACCTTCTCGACGATCGCCAGGTGGGGAGAGGTGTCCGTGGAACTCATGAGTGCGCCACCTTCCGGATCGAAACGCCCGAGGTCGACGCCGGAAGCCGCCGCCGCGCCGCCCGCGAAGACCCCTGCGGAGCCGCCTTCATCGCCATTTCCATTATGCGCTGCATCGGCCGAAAAATCCCTGCCGCCCGAGGAATTCGGCGGGGCGACGGCCCGCCGTGCGCCGCATTTTGCGGAGCAGATTGCGGCACCTCGCGCCGGCCCCGGCCACGACCGGCCGGACGGTGTTCGATTCCGTGGTTCAGTTCTCCGTCCGCTTGGCCACGCGGAAGATCTCGTCGAGCGTCGTGTGACCGCGGAGCGCCTTGGCGACGCCGTCGTCGAACATCACCCGCATCCCCTGCGAGACGGCCGCCCGGCGGAGCTCCTGCGTCGGCGCCCCCTGGAAGGCGAGCTCGCGGAGCTTGCTCGTCATCACCATCAGCTCGAAGATCCCCTGCCGCCCCTTGTAGCCCGACTTGTTGCAGTTGGAGCAGCCGCGGCCCTTCATGAAGGTCGCCCCCTTGAGCATCTCCGCCGGGATGGCCGCCGCCTCGATCTGCGTGTCGAGCGGCTGGTAGGGCTGCCGGCACTTCGGGCAGTTGAGGCGGATGAGCCGCTGGGCCAGCACCGCCACGACGCTGGAGGCCACGAGGTAGGCCGGCACGCCCATGTCGATCATGCGGGTGATCGCGCCGGGGGCGTCGTTGGTGTGGAGCGTGGAGAACACGAGGTGGCCCGTGAGCGAGGCCTGGATGCCCATCTGCGCGGTCTCGGTGTCGCGCATCTCGCCGACGAGGATCACGTTGGGCGCCTGCCGGAGCATGGCGCGGATGACGCGGGCGAAGTCGAGCCCGATCTGGTGGCGGATCTCCACCTGGTTCACGCCGGGGAGGTAGTACTCCACCGGATCCTCGGCCGTGATGATCTTCGTGTCGGGCCGGTTGAGCTCGTTGAGCGAGGCGTAGAGGGTGGTCGTCTTGCCCGAGCCGGTGGGGCCGGTGACGAGGATGATGCCGTTGGGGCGGCGGATCAGGTTCTTGAAGTGGCGGAAGTCGTTGTCGCCGAGACCCAGCTGGCGGATGCCGACGCGGATGTTGTCCTTGTCGAGGATCCGCATCACCACCGACTGGCCGTGGTTGGTGGGCAGGACGCTGACGCGGAGGTCGTAGTCCTTGCCGTCGGCCGTGATCTTGATGCGGCCGTCCTGCGGGCGGCGGCGCTCGGCGATGTCGAGCTTCGCCAGGATCTTGATCCGGGAGAGGATCGCCCCGAGCATGCGGCGGGCGAGGTGGTGCTTGGGATCCTTCGTGCGGTCGACGAGCCGGCCGTCGATGCGGTAGCGGATCCGCACGCGGTCCTCGAAGGGCTCGATGTGGATGTCGCTGGCGCGGAGCTGGACGGCCTCGATGATCGTGAGGTTCACCAGCTTGGCCGCCGGCGAGTCGGAGGAGTCGTCGAAGTCCTGGGTCGCGGCCTGCTCCACCGCCGTCTCGGTGAAGTCGATGGCGGTGTCGGTGAACTCCTGGAGCATCGAGTCGGCGCTCTCGCCGTCGGTGACGCCGTAGGAGCGGTTGATCGCCTCCACGATCTGCTCGCGGGGCGCCAGCACCATCTCGATCTCGCGGTTGAGGATGAACCGCAGCTTCTCCTGCGTGTCCATGTCGGTCGGGTCGCAGACGGCGATCCGCAGCACGCCGCCGCTCTCGGCCAGCGGGAAGATCGTGTTCTCGCGGGCCACGCTCTCCGGCAGCAGCCCGACCACCTCGGCCGAGACGGCCGCGTCGACGACGCTGACGAACTTCAGCCGGTGGGCCTTGGCGAGGGCCCGCAGGACCTTCTCGCCCGGGGCGTAGCCCAGCCGCACGACCTCGTCGTGGACCTTCTTGCCCGAGGCGCTCGCGACCCGCACCGCCTCGGCGAACTGCTCGGCCGAGACGAGGCCCTCGGAGACCAGGAGCTTGGCGAAGACGTCGGTGGCCATGGCGCGGCTGCGGAGCGGGGATGACGGGCTGGCTGAACGGCTGGCGGAGGGCCTGGGCTGACGGGCTGGCTGGGGATCAGGGTGCG
>JBIIUP010000164.1:0-6937 GCA_044339885.1 Pirellulales bacterium
CTCGCGGGCGTCACGGAGCCGCAGGAGAAGCGCCGCCGCATCGGCAAGGCGTTCGTCGAGTGCTTCGCCGACGAGGCGGCCAAGATCCGCGGCGCCCGGTTCCTCGCCCAAGGGACGCTCTATCCAGACGTCATCGAGAGCGGCGCGGCGGCCGACGGACCCGCGGCCACGATCAAGCTGCACCACAACGTCGGCGGCCTGCCGGACGACCTGCAGTTCGAGCTCGTCGAGCCGCTGCGGGACCTCTTCAAGGACGAGGTCCGTGCGCTCGGCCTCCAGCTCGGCCTCCCGGAACGGATCGTCTGGCGGCACCCGTTCCCGGGCCCGGGGCTGGCGGTGCGGTGTCTCGGCGAGGTCACGAAGCCGAGGCTCGACACGCTCCGCGAGGCCGACGCGATCGTGCTGGAGGAGCTGGACCGCGCCGGTCTCATGCGCAAGGTCTCCCAGGCCTTCGCCGTGCTCCTGCCCGTGCAGAGCGTGGGGGTCATGGGCGACGCCCGGACCTACGACGACGCCCTGGCCGTCCGCGCCGTCGAGACGGAGGACTTCATGACCGCCGACTGGAGCCACCTGCCCTACGACGTCCTGGCCCGGATTTCCACGCGGGTCATCAACGAGGTGCGGGGCGTGAATCGCGTGGTGTACGATATATCGTCGAAGCCGCCGGCCACGATCGAGTGGGAGTGACCGCCGGCCTGCCGTCGCACCCGGACGAAGGGGGTTCCATCATGCACGTCGCGATCGTCGAGGACGATCCGATCATGGCGAAGGCCGTGCGCCGGGCGGTCGCCGAACGCGGGCACCGGTGTGACTGGGTGGCCGACGGCGCGCAGGCCATCCGCGAGAAGACGCTCCTCTCGAACGACCTGGTCGTGCTCGACCTCATGCTGCCGGGCGCAAGCGGGCTCGACGTGCTCGCCGACGCCCGGGCCGCCGGCGTCCGCACCCCGGTGATCGTGCTCACCGCACGCGGGGCCGTGTCCGACAAGCTCACCGCCTTCGAGGCGGGGGCGGACGACTACCTCGTCAAGCCGTTCGCGGTCGACGAGCTGCTGGCCCGGATCGAGGCGGTGCAGCGCCGCACCGCGAACAAGCCCGCACCGGAAATCGTGGTCGAGCCACTGCGGCTCGGGGTCGCCACGCAGCGGCTCACCTTGGACGGCCGCGACATCGACCTCACGCCCACCGAGTTCAGCATCCTCGAGTTGCTCATGCGGTACCACGGCCAGGTCGTGACCCGCAAGATGCTCTGCGAGCACGTCTGGGGCTTCGACTGGGAGGGGCCGACGAACGTGATCGAGGTCCACATCAACCGGCTGCGGGGCAAGATCGACAAGGGGCGGGAGGCCTCGCTCATCTCCACGATCCGGGGCCGGGGCTATGCTCTCGCCATCACCTAGTCGGCTGCCGTGGGGCACGCTCCGGGCGCGGCTCGCGATCTGGAACACGGCGGTCGTCCTCTCCATGACGGTCGCCACGCTGGTCGCGGTGCGGCTGGCCGCCTGGACGACGATCTACGACCGGGCGGACGACGAGCTCCGCAGCGGTGCGCAGGAGGTGGTGCTCGCCATGGAGGCCCTGTTCCCCGACATGGACGCGGTCGTGGCCGAGCTGCGCCGCAAGGCGGCCAGCCACGAGAAACGCGGCTGGTTCACCCAATTGCTCCGGGAGGACGGCACGAACGTCTGGACGAGCGAGCACTGCCCGGAGGAGGTGGCCGCCTTTCCGCCCCGCTACCTCGACCGCGTGGAGAACATCGCCCAGGTCGGCCAGTACCGCTACGTCCGGCTGCGGATCGAACTGCCGAATCAGCCGGCGTTCCACGTGCGCGTCGGCACCTACACGACCGGCCTCGACGAGAGCCTCACCGGTCTGATGCGTATGCTCGCGGGCTTCGGCGCGGTCATCTGCGCCCTGACACCCCTGGCCGGCTGGTGGCTCGCCGTGCTCTCGACCCGCCCCGTGGCCGACATCCTCTCGACGGCCAACCGGCTCCAGCCGAGCCACCTCGAGGACCGCCTCCCGGTCCGCGGTACGGGCGACGAACTGGACACCCTCGCCCGGACGATCAACGGGCTGCTCGACGACGTCGCTGCGCACGTCGCCCGCCAGCAGGATTTCGTGGCCGATGCCGCGCACGAACTGCGGAGCCCGCTGGCCGCGGTGCAGAGCATGCTGGAGGTGGCGATTTCCAAGGAACGCTCGGCGGACGACTACCGCGAGGCGCTCGCCGACGTTCTCGAGGAGGCCCGGCATCTCACGAAGCTCGCCAACGCGCTGCTCACGCTCGCCGAGACCGGCACCGCGGCGCGGACGCACCTCCGCGAGCCGGTGGACCTGGCGGTCCTGGTGCGGCAGTCGGCCGGGATGTTCGCCGGCGCCGCGGAGGAGCGCGGCATCCGCCTCGAGGTCGAGACGGAAGCCGTCGCGAGGGTGCCGGGCGATCCGGACCAGCTGCGGCAGGTGGTGGGCAACCTGCTGGACAACGCGATCCGTTTCACTCCGCCCGGAGGACGCATCGTCGTCACCGTCGTCCGGTCCGCCGTGGTGCCGGACGCCGCGGTCCTCACGGTCGCCGACACCGGCGGCGGGATCGCCCCCCAGCACCTGGGACGGTTGTTCGACCGCTTCTTCAAGGCCGACGCCGCCCGCGCCCGTGACGGCACGAGCCGCAGTGGCGGCCTCGGCCTCCCGATCTGCAAGTCGCTCGTCGAGATGCACGGCGGATCGATCAGCGTCGCCAGCACGCTGGGGCGGGGAACGACCGTGACCGTCCGGCTGCCGGCGCTGGCGCCCGCGGCGGCGATTCCATCCTGATCGGCCGCAGTCCATGCCGTCGTCCACTCCTCCGCCCTCCACGACGCCCCGGCGAGTCGCCCCCATCGCGATCGTCTTCGCCGTCCCGCTGGAGGCCGATGCCTTCGAGCGCCTGACCGTGGGCCGCGTCGAGACCCGTGCCGGACCGCTGCTGGTCCACGAGGGCACGGTAGCCGGGGTCCGCGTCGTCTGGTGCGTCGCCGGCGCGGGAACGGCGGCCGCCGCGCGGGCCGCCCGGCTGCTCATCGACGGCCACCGCCCGCGGCTGCTGGTGAGCGCGGGGTTCGCCGGCGGGCTCGACCCGGCGCTGGAACGGGGCAGCGTCGTGCGGCCCGCCCGCGCCGTCGCGGTGGACTCCGAGCCCATCGACCTGGCGCACGCCTCCCCAGAGGACGGCGCCATCGTGACGGTCGACCGCGTCGCGACCGTCGCGGGCGAGAAGCGGCGGATCGCCGAGTCGTCGGGCGCGCGGCTGGTCGACATGGAGACGTACGCGGTGGCCGCGGCCGCCCGGGCAGCGAGCCTGCGGTGTGCCGCCGTGCGGGTGATCTCGGATGCGGCCGAGGACGACCTGCCGCGGGAGGTCGACGCCCTGGTCAGGCCGCAGTCGGAGTGGCGGCGGATGGGAGCGGCGGTCGGCGCCGTGATCCGTCGCCCGCGGGCGGCGGTCGATCTGTGGCGGCTCTACGAGCGTGCCGTCGCCGACGGCCGCGCGCTCGCCGCCGCGGTCGCGGAACTCTGCCGCACGGCGGCGGCCTGACCGCTCGAGCGCATGCAACATACGATGCGCAACGCCCTGGCAAATCAGGTGATCAGGCGAAGGGGGTCGGCGAACGCTCGAGGAGCCTTGGGCCGCTTCGGCCCACAGCGACGAGACTTTTGCCGCCCCCGAGCCGACGCTCCACGTAGGCGGGAAGCTCTCTAGCCTGCGCCGGCCAGCAGGCGGACGAACGGGTTCCGCGGCAGGCCGGGGACCGGCCCGGGCACACGCAGGCCGAGCGCGGCGCCCGCCGCCTCCGCCGCGAGGCGGCCGCTGCGGACCGCCCCCTCCATCGTCGACGGCCACCCCGTGGCGGTCCAATCCCCGGCCAGGAACAGGTTGGGCACCGCGGTGCGGGCCGGCGGCCGCACCGCCTCGACACCGGGGCGCACCGAGAGCACGGCCGTGGGATCGGTGACGACCCGCGCCTCGCGCAGCTCGGCGTGGCGGGCCAGCGGGAACGCCTCCCGGAGCTCGCCGACGACGGCCTTGACCAGGCCGTCGCGGTCGCCGGAGAACAGTCCACGGGACGCGCTGATCACCACCTGGCAGTATCCGGCCGGCCGGCCCGGCTCCGGCGCGGGACGAAACACCCACTGCGACACCCGGCCCACGAGCACCGCGTGGGGCAGGTCGACGACGTCGCGGTCGAACCAGAGGTGCACGGCGGTGATCGGCGAGCCGGCGAACCGTTCGTCACCCTCGGGCACGATGTCGGGCACCAGCCGCGCCGCCTGCCGCCAGGGCAGGGCCACGATCGCGGCGGCACAATCGCGGCGGTCGCCGGCGCACGCCACGGCCGTCACGCGGCCGGCATGCCGCTCGACCGCGGTCACCGCCCCGCCAGTCCGCACCTCCACGCCGCGGTCCCGCAGCCAGGCCACGAGCCGCCCGCCGAACAGCTCCCCCAGCGGCCGCGTGGGCACGATCAGGTCGGCGGCGTCGCGGTGCGCGAGGAAGCCGTCGACGACCACCTTGCGGGCGGCGGCCACGCTCACCAGATCGATCGACTCGCCGAGGGCACTCTCGAGCACAGGCTGCCAGAACAGCCGAACCACGGCCTCCGGCTGCCCGCTGGACTGCAGCCACTCCAGGGCGGTGACCGCGGAGGTCGCACCCGCGTCCCACGACCGTGCCAGCCGCAGCATGCCCCGGGCGAGCGCCGCCTTTTCCGCGAGCGTCAGGTGCCGCATGCCGAAGAGCAGGGGCGCCAGATGGAAGGGGGCCGGCAGGAACGGCGACGGCGTGCAGGCCGCGCGATCCCCGTCGGGCCCGATGAACCACAGCGTGCGATCCCGCCTCAGTTCGCCGGCGAGGCCGGCCCGCGTGCAGAGATCGACGAAGTTCGTGCAGCAGCCCATCGCCACGTGCTGGCAGGCGTCGACGAGACCACCCTCGACGGGGTCTTCGAAAGAGGCCGCGCGGCCACCGGCAGCGCGGCGGGCCTCGAACACGGTCACCCGTGCGCCCGCCTCGCCGAGCGCGGCGGCGGCGGCGAGGCCGGCGAGGCCGCCCCCGACGATGGCCACGTGCGGCGGTCGATTCATCGCAGCCTCCGCTTCCAGCGGCCCGGGCCGGCGAGCAGCGTCAGCCCGGCGGCGGCGAGCAGCGCGGCCCGGCGCGGTCGGGGCCTTTCCGTGAAGATCCTGGGGCCGGCCCGGCGGACGCTCGTGAACAAACGCGCATAGACCCCGTACATCGCCCGGAACACCAGACGGCCGTCTGTCGAGAGCATGCGATCCAGCGGAGCCGCCCCGGCGTAGTGGGCGGCGGCCCGGTCGGCCACGCGCAAGGCCAAGGCCGTGAAGCCGGCCCCGATCCGCCGGGCCCGCAGTTCGTCCGGATGGCAACCGCAGGCGAGGAAGTCCTCACGTGCCAGGTAGATCCGCCCGCGGGCCAGGTCCTCGGGGACGTCCCGGAGGATGTTCGTCAGTTGGAAGGCCAGGCCGCAGTGGTGTGCCGCCGGCAGGGCGGCGGGCGTCGTGAACCCCCAAATGTGGATCGCTGCCAGTCCGACGGCACTGGCGACGCGGCGGCAATACTCCTCGACGTCGGCGACCGTTTCGTAGGTCGTCCGGGCCAGGTCCATCCGCACGCCGTCGAGCACGTCCCGCACGCACTCGGGCGGCACCGCGAAGCGGCGGACCGTATCCGCCAGCGCGCGGACGATCGGGTCGGCCGTCGCACGGCCGGCGACCGCGGCATCCACCTCGGCGGCGAAGGCGTCGAGCGCCACCCGTGCGGCCTCCGGGTCGGCCGCGTCGTCGACGATGTCGTCCGCCCGCCGGCAGAAGGCGTAGAGGGCGGTGGTGCCCCGCCGCTTGGCCGGCGGCAGCAGGCGGATCGGCACCGCGAAATTGGAACCGGACGCGCCAAGAACGGCCGCGCAGGCGGCATGGTCGGCGGCGGAGGCGGTCACGGCCGGCCTCCGTCGGCCCGCCCCAGTGCGGCCGACCACCACGCCCGGCAGGCCAGCCGCAGCTTCGCCCAGCGGCCCACCGTCGGCCGCCGCGCGAGGGTGTCGAAGCCGGCCCGCTCGATCGCGGCGGCCAGGGCGCGGCCGCCGCCGAGGAACAGACCGATCGCCGGCCGGAGGGCCGCCGGAGCGAGCCCCGCCAGCGGCGCGCCAGCGGCGAAGCACTCCGCGGCCCAGGCGACCTCCTCGCGCACGAGCGCCACCAGCGGGGCCGGGGCCCTGCGCAGGTCCAACTGCGACTCGTCGACGCCGAAGCGTCGCATGTCCTCCCGCGGCAGGTAGACGCGACCGGCGGCCCGGTCCCGGGCGATGTCCTGCCAGAAGTTGACGAGCTGCAGGCCGGTGCAGATGGAGTCCGACATGGCGACCAGGCCCGGGTCACGGCAGCCCTCGAGCGCCAGCACGATCCGGCCCACGGGATCGGCCGACCGCCGGCAGTAGTGGAGCAGGTCGGCGCGGGAGTCGTACCGGACGGCGACGCCGTCGCGGTCGTATGCCTGGTCCTCGCCGAAGGCGTCGAGCAGGTCGGAGAAGGGCTCGATCGTCAGGCCGGTGCGGCGGACCGTGTCGTGGAGGGCGACGAACACCGGGTGCCGCGGGCGGCCGGCGAAGCAGTCCTCCAGCTCCCGCCGCCACTCGGCGAGCCCCCGCCCGGCCGCGGCCGGGTCGGCGGCCTCGTCGGCCAGGTCGTCGCTCCACCTCGCGAAGGCGTAGACGTTCGCCAGGTGCTGCCGCAGCCGCGGCGGCACCAGCTGCGTCGCGACGGTGAAGTTCTCGTAGTGCCGCCGGGCGACCTCACGACAGAAGGCCTCGGCCGCCGCGAGGCCGCCCGCTGCGGGCAGGGGGGCGAGCCGCCAGGCCGTCGGGTCGCGCCGCCGGGCCTG
>JBIIUP010000021.1:0-22060 GCA_044339885.1 Pirellulales bacterium
GACGCCGAGCGTCCGCGGGCCGACGGCGCGGCCTACGCCAGCCAGATCACCCACGTCCAGGATCGCCCCGGGCACGACCGCCGCTACGCGATCGACGTCCGGAAGATCGTCCGCGACCTCGGCTGGCGGCCGGCGGAGAGCTTCGAATCGGGCATCCGTCGCACGGTGCGCTGGTATCTCGACCACCAGGCCTGGGTCGCCGACGTCACCAGCGGCGGCTACCGCGAGTGGGTGACGAAGCACTACGCCTGACGCGGCGCCGGGGAGGGGCTGCCCGTGCCCTCTCGCCCGGACGTTCACTCTGGCCCTCCGGGCCTGCGCTCACTCCGTGCTGGCTGCGCTCCGACATCCTGCCTCCGCTTGCCAGCAAGGCCGGGCTCCAGGGCACAGGCAACCCCTCGCCTCCCCAACTCAAACGGAGAGCTCGGCGGGGCTCGGGACGAGGATCGCGAGCCTTGCGGCGCTTCGCCGCTCAGCGAGCGAACTCGGACCGGCCCGCAGCCGAGCGGTGGCGAGCCACGCCGGCACGACCGACAGCCCTACAGCTGCGTCGGGTTCGGCGCGTCGCCGTAGACGGCCTTGGGGTCGAAGGCCTTCGCGTGCTCCAGGAACTCCAGCGCCGTGCCGGCCTGCCGCTGGGCCCCCACGGGCACCTTCCGGTAGAAGCACGACCGGTAGCCCACGTGGCAGCTGGCGCCACCCGGGATCTCCACGCGGAGCCAGACGCAGTCCTGGTCGTCGTCGATCCGCATCTCGACGACCCTCTGCACGAGGCCGCTCGTCGCCCCCTTGTGCCAGAGCACCCGGCGACTGCGGCTCCAGTAGTGGGCCTCACCGGTCTCGATCGTGCGGGAGAGCGCCTCGCGGTTCATCACCGCCACCATGAGCACCTCGCCGGTCTGGAAGTCGGTCGTGACGCAGGGGATGAGGCCCTGGTCGTCGAACTTCGGGGCGAAGTCGTGCCCCTCCTCGACCTGCTCGACGGTGACCCGACGGCCAAACAGCGGATCGGATTCGGGCGACGGTGCGGCCACGGGGCGCTCCTGGGCTGCGCGGACTGGGGAGTGGTGCGGCGACGGGCGGGAGCCGTCGGATTAACCATACCACCGCCGTGCCGACGGGTGCCGCCGACCGGCTGTTCCGGGCCGATTGACCGACCCCGCGCCGCCGCCGTACCCTCGACTCCGGCTCGCTTCCGGCCCCCGGAGTCCGCGCATGGTCCGTCCTGAACCGTTCCTCACCCTGGCGGTCGCGCTGGCGACGGCCGCGGCGACCCGGGCCGCCGACTGGCCCACGTTCCGCGGCCCGGGCCGCAGTGCCGTGGCGCCCGACACCGACCTCCTCGAGACCTGGCCGGAGGAGGGGCCGCCCCTCGTCTGGCGGACGGCCGGTGCGGGCCGCGGGTATGCCGGCCCGGCCATCGCCGGCGACCGGATCTACACGCTCGGCGACGGGCTCTCGACCGCCCCCGACCAGGACGAATACCTCTCCTGCTTCGACCGGGCGACGGGCCGCCAGCTCTGGCGGACGAAGACCGGGCAGCCCTGGACCGACGGGCAGGAGTCGTGGCAGAGCTCGCGGAGCACGCCGACCGTGGACGGCGACACGGTCTATGTCCTCTCGCCGTTCGGCCAGCTCGTGGCCTGCGGGACTCGCGACGGCCGCGAACTGTTCCGCGTCGATCTGAAGGAGCGGTTCGGCGGCGTGAAGGGGGATCCCTGGGGCTACAGCGAGTCGGTCCTCGTCGACGGCGACCGTCTCGTCTGCACGCCGGGGGGCGAGCGGGCGACGATGATCGCCCTCGACAAGCGGACCGGCCGGGAGGTCTGGAGCTGCGCGGTGCCGGGCGATCGCGGCGCCGGACACTCCTCGATCGTGGTCGCGAACGTCGCCGGCCGGAAGGTGTACATCCAGACGACGGCCGGCGGCGCCCTGGGGGTGGACGCGGCGCAGGGCCGCCTGCTGTGGACCTACCCGATCGACAAGACCGTGGCGGTGATCCCCACGCCCATCGTCCGCGACGATCTCGTCTTCTTCTCGGCCGGGTACAAGCGCGGAGGCGCCCTGCTGCGGCAGGTGCCCGGGCCCGGTGGCGGCGTGACGGTCGAGGAGGTGTACGGCCTCGTCCCGGACCTCGCCAACAAGCACGGCGGCATCGTGCTCGTGGGTGACCACCTCTACGGCGACTCCGACGACAAGGGCATCCCCTTCTGTGCGGAGCTGGGCTCGGGGAAGCTGGCCTGGAAGCAGCGCGGCAGCGGCAAGGGTTCGGCGGCGATCCTCGCCGCCGACGGCCACCTCTACGTTCGCTACGCCAGCGGCATGCTTGCGCTGGTGAAGGCCGACCCGGTCGGCTATGCGGAGGTGGCGAGCTTCCAGGTGCCCGGCAGCGGCGACCGCCCCAGCTGGGCCCACCCCGTGATCCTCGACGGCCGGCTCTACCTCCGCGAGGGCGACGAGATCCTCTGCTACGACGTCACGGCCCGCTGACGGCGGCTCCCGCCCGTCAGTCGGTGCAGTCGGCGACGGCCTTGTAGGCCAGCCCGCCCACGATGCCGCCGACCATCGGCGCCACCCAGAAGAGCCACAGCTGCCGGACCGCCCAGCCGCCGGCGAACACCGCCGTGGCCGTGCTCCGCGCGGGGTTCACGCTGGTGTTGGTGACGGGGATGCTCACGAGGTGGATGAGCGTGAGGCACAGGCCGATCGCGATCGGGGCGATCACCCCGGGGGCCTTGGCGTCGGTGGCCCCGTGGATCACGAACAGGAAGACCGCCGTGAGCACGACCTCGATGATGAAGCAGCTCTGCCACGGGTAGCCCCCCGGCGAGTGCTCGGCGAAGCCGTTGGAGGCGAACCCGCTGGCGGCCGCGTCGAATTCGGGAAGCCCCTTGGCGACGAGGTACAGCACGCCCGCCCCGGCGATGCCGCCGAGCACCTGGGCGACCACGTAGCCCGGCAGGTCTCGGGCGGGGAAGCGGCCGCTGGCGACGAGGCCCGCGGTCACCGCGGGGTTCAGGTGGCATCCGGAGACGTGCCCGATGGCCGCGGCCATCGACAGCACCGTGAGGCCGAAGGCCAGCGAGACGCCCGCGAAGCCGATGCCGAGGTCGGGGTAGGCCGCCGCGAGCACCGCGCTGCCGCAGCCACCGAGCACCAGCCAGAACGTCCCGATCGCTTCCGCCAACAGCCTGCCCATGATCCTCGCCTCCAGAAGGGTGTCTCCGCGCGGGGACGTCGCCGCCCCCGCAATCGGCCGCTACGCTACGCCCTGGCCGCGGGCGGGGTCAATCGCACTCGGGGCGCCGGCGGCGCGTCAGGCCACCAGCGCCAGCAGTCGCGGACCGAAGATGATCAGGCCGACCACCACGGCCGCGAGCACCGCGACGAGCACGCCGGCACTGGCGCAGTCGAGCGCGTCGCGGATCCCCGGATCCGGGTAACGGCCGACCGCCCGCGCCAGTTCCTCCAGCGACGTGTTGAAGACCTCGGCAGCGAGCACGCCGCCGATCGCCAGGGCGACCGCGCACCATTCGCCGGGCCCGATCCGGAACCAGACGGCCGCGGCCACGGCGACCGCCGCCACCGGCAGGTGCGCCGCGAAGCTCGACTGCGTCGTGACGGCGACGAACAGGCCACGGAACGCGTCGGCGAATTTGCCGAGCCAGCCGCGCGGGGGAGGAGTCACGGTCTGCTGATCCCGGTTCACCCGGCCTTCACGTACGGGTCGCCCTTCTTCCAGTTGCACGGGCAGAGCTCGTCGCTCTGCAGGGCGTCGAGCACGCGGAGCACCTCGGCGACGTTGCGGCCGACACGACCCTGGTTGACGTCGACCCACTGGATCGTCCCCTGCGGGTCGACGATGAAGGTGGCCCGCAGGCAGTAGCCCTCGGTCTTCTCGAGGATGCCGAGCTCGGCCGAGAGCTTCTGGGCCGCGATGAGCGGATACCCGAGGTTCGTGAGGTCGGGGTGCGACCGCCGCCAGGCGAGGTGCGAGTACTCGTTGTCGGTGCTGCCTCCCACGACCTTCGTGTCGCGGTCGGCGAAGGCCTTGAGCTGCTTGTTGAACTCGGCGAGTTCCGTCGGGCAGACGAAGGTGAAGTCCTTCGGATAGAAGAAGTAGACGCTCCAGGAGCCGGAGAAGTCGGCGCTCGTGAGCAGCTTCACGTCGTCCTTGCCGGTGCCCACGCACGCCTGGCAGGAGAACTGGGGGAACGCGTCGCCGACGGTGAGCATCTGGAACGTCTCCGGGGATTTGGCCCCGCGGACGCGCGGCCGGCCGCCGAGTGTACGGGTGGCCGGAGGGCCGTTCAACGTCCGGGTTCGGCGGGGCGGCCGGCGCGGCCGGTCACCGTCGCGCATACTCTCGTCTCATGGCAGCCGCCGCACCTTCGCCGACCGATCCCGACCGGGCGCCGCGGATCCACGTCGATCCGCTCTCCGGCCGCGTCGCCTTCGCCGCCCCCGGAAGGGCCGACCGCCCCGACGATGCCGCGCTCCTCGGGGCGGCCGGGGCCGGGCCGACAGCGGACGCGGGATCCGGACCGCGGGCCTGGTGCCCGTTCTGCCTGGGCAACGAGTCGCGCACGCCGGCGGCGGTGCTGCGGGCACCCACCGACGAGGCGGTGCCGTGGCACGCGCGGATCGTGCCCAACCGGTATCCCCTGACGACGTCCGCGGCCGGCGCGGACCACGGCCACGGCAGGCTGGCAACCGGCGTCCACGACGTCGTCATCGAGTCCGCGGCCCACGAGCGTTCGATCCTCGCCGTCGCGCCGGCCGACTGGCGCGACGTCTGGCAGCTCTGCCAGGCGCGGATCGCGGGGCTCGCCGCGGCGGGCCAGCTCGCCTGGGCGACGGTGTTCAAGAACTCGGGGGGCCTGGCGGGGGCGTCGCTGGAGCACCTTCACAGCCAGCTGGTGGGGCTCGATTTCGTGCCTCCCGCCGTGGCTGCCGAATTCGCCGCCTTGGAGCGGGAGACAGACGCCTTCGCGAGGCTCCTGGCCGCCGCCGAGCGGGACGGCCGGATCGTCGCGGAGTCGGCCGGGGTGGTGGCGGTCGTCCCGCCGGCCCCGCGGCAGCCGTTCGAGACCTGGATTCTGCCGCTGTCTCCCACGGCCGCCTTCCATGCCGCCCCGGCGGAGCAGGTCGCGGCCCTCGCGGATCTCACGCGCTGGTTCGTCGGCCGCCTCCAGGAGCTGGCGCCGAACGCGGACTACAACTGGTGGCTGCACGACCTGCCGTTCGCGGGCCACGAGGGCTGCCGCGGCCGCTGGCACTGGCACCTGGAGATCATGCCCCGGCTGTCACCGCTGGCCGGTTTCGAGCTGGGCACGGGCTGCCACATCTCGCCGCTCCCGCCGGCTGAATCGGCGCGGCTCCTGCGCGGCTCCTGACACCGGTTTGGCGCGGGTCGCGGGCGGCCCGACAATCGCCGCGAGTCCACCGTCGCCCGGAATCAGCCCCACGATGAACCCAGCCGTCCGCCTGGTCTTCGTGCTGCACGACCACCAGCCCGTCGGCAACTTCGACGGGGTGATCGAGCAGGCCTACCGCGACGCCTACCTGCCGATGCTCGAGCTTCTCGAGCGGCACCCGCGGATCCGCATCGGGCTGCACACCAGCGGGCCCCTCGCCGAGTGGCTCGACCGGCACCATCCCGACTACCTCGACCGGCTGGCGACCCTCGCGGCCCGGGAGCAGATCGAGGTCGTGGGCGGGGCGTTCGCCGAGCCCATCCTCGCGATGCTGCCGGCCCGCGATCGCGTCGCGCAGATCCGCCGGTTCACCGCCTGGCTCCAGCGGCGGCTGGCGACGGCCGTCCGCGGGATGTGGGTGGCCGAGCGGGTCTGGGACGCGGGCATGACGGCCGACATCGCCGCCGCCGGCATGGAGTGGACGATCCTCGACGACTCCCACTTCAAGGCCGCGGGCCTCCCCGACGACCGGCTCGACCAGCTGTGGCTCACCGAGGGGGACGGCGCCACGCTGGCGGTGTTCCCGGTGAGCGAGCGGCTGCGGTACGTGATTCCGTTCGCCGCCCCCGAGGCCACGATCGACCACCTCCGCTTCCTCGCCGGCCGGCGGCACGGAGCGCTGGCGGTCTTCGGCGACGACGGCGAGAAGTTCGGCGTCTGGCCCGACACGCACCGCACCTGTTTCGCGGAGGGCTGGCTGGAGCGGTTCTTCTCGCTGCTGGAGGACAACGCCGACTGGATCACGATGTGCCTGCCGTCGGAGGTCGTCCACTCGAGCCGGCCGGCCGGCACCGTCTGGCTGCCGGAATGCAGCTATCGCGAGATGACCGAATGGGTGCTGCCCCCGGAAGAGCAGCTGGCCTGCATCGAGGCGCGGAAGGCCGCCGAGCACGACGGGCGGCTGGCGGCCGCGGCCCGCTTCATCCGGGGGGGCAGCTGGCGGAACTTCCGCATGCGGTATCCCGAGGCCAACGAGATGTACGCCCGGATGATGGCGGTGAGCGGACGGCTGGCGCGGCTCCGCGCCGCCGGCACCGCCGACCCGGCCCTCCTCGCCGCCGCCGAGGAGTCGCTCCACCGCGGCCAGTGCAACTGCGGCTACTGGCACGGGGCCTTCGGCGGGATCTACCTGCCGCACCTGCGGAACGCGATCTACCACGAGCTCATCACCGCCGATCTGACCCTGGACCGCGCCGAACGGCGGCCGGCGGCGTTCGTGGAGGCCGTGGGTGCTGATTTCGATTTCGACGGCCGGGAGGAACTGCGGCTCACGACCGACGGGCTCGATGCCTGGCTGGCGCCGGCCCGCGGCGGCATGCTCTACGAGCTCGACCTCCGCGATCAGCGGCACAACCTGCTCGCCACGCTCGACCGCCGCCCCGAGGCCTACCATGCCCAGGTGCTCGCCGGACCGGGGGCCGCCCGCAGCATCGTCGACTCCTCGCAGGCGGCGCGTTTCAAGCACGAGGGGCTGGAGCGGATGGTCCGCTTCGACAGCTCCCGGCGGAAGAGCCTCGTCGACCATTTCTGGGATGTCGACGCCACGGGGGAGGCCGTCGCCGATGGCACGGCGGTGGAGCGCGGGGATTTCGCGGGGGGTGACTACGAGGCCGCCGTCGACCGCCACGCCGACCGCATTGCCGTGCGGCTGTCGCGGGCGGGCAACGCCTGGGGCATCCCGTTCACGCTCGCCAAGCGGATCACGGTAGCGGCCGGCTCCCGCGGGCTCATCTTCGACTACACGCTCTCCGGCCTGCCGCCGGACTTCCGGCAGCACCTGGCGGTGGAGTTCAACTTCGCCGGGATGCCCGCGGAGGCCGAGGGCCGCTTCTTCACCGACGCCGCCGGCCGGCCACTCGGCGAGCTGGGCACGCGGCTGGACCTCGCGGCCGTGCAGGGCCTCGGCCTCGTCGACGGCTGGCTCGGCATCGACGCCCGGCTCTCGTTCGCCGCGGCGACCAACGGCGCAGCGGCGGGGGTCTGGACGTTCCCCATCCGCTCGGTGAGCCAGTCCGAGGGAGGCTTCGAACTGGTGCACCAGTCGGTCGTCGTCATGCCGCACTGGATCGTGACGCCGGACGACGCCGGAACGTGGCAGGTCTCGCTGGCCCTCGAGATCGGCGGCCCGCCGGCCGCGCGCCTGGATGCCTAGCGGCCGGCCAGCGCGGGCCAGTCGATGGCGGGCTCGATCCGGGTCGCGCCGTGCCCGAGGAGGCCGATCGGCACGTCGCCCAGCCGCGCCGTCAGCGCGGCGGCGCCGTCGCGAGCCAGCCGGTGATCCCCCGTCGGGTCGCCCGGGTCGCCGGCCGGTGGACGCGGGTGCGAAAGCACGATCGCTGCCACGCGGAGGCCCTCGGTGCGGGCTGCACGGACCGCCATGAGCGTGCGGCCGATGAGTCCGAGCCGCACCCCGTCGACGATCACCAGCGGCCAGCCCAGGTCCCGGGCCAGGTCCGCGTTCAGCGTGTGGTCACCCAGCGGGGAAAACAGCCCGCCGGCGCCCTCGACGACGACGACGTCGTGGGCGTCGCACCACGACGCGACACTCGTGCGCAGGAGCCGCTCGTCGACGACGCGACCCTCGGCCCGCGCCGCCTCGGGGGGCGCGACGGCCGCGGCGAACGATTGCGGGCACACGGCGGCGAGCGACCGCGGGCGGCCGGCCGCCGCCCAGAGCCGGCCGGCGTCGCCGTCCTCGGGCGGCGCGCCACTGGCCACCGGCTTGGAGACGCCCACGCGGAGTCCCTTCGCCACCAGCGCGCCGACGATCGCCACGGCGACGGCGGTCTTGCCGACGTCGGTGTCGGTGCCGGTCACGAACAGGCCCGGGGGACGTGCCATCGGTGCCGGAAACCCTCGGCGACGTACCATCCACACCCGCGGCGCCATTGCTGCGGGACCGGCACGGTTCTACACTGCCCACGAGGGTTGAGAACGATTCTCAACATATCGGTCCCGCGATTCCCCGCGATCTTTCGGATGCCGCGCATGCCCGACCCGACGGCCTCGCCCGCCCTGCCCGCCTCGCTGGCGGCGGTTCCCGTCGGCGCCACCGCGCGGATCCACGACGTGACGGGCGTCGACGGCACCGCCTTGAGGCTCCTCGAGATGGGGCTCACGCCGGGCATTCCCGTCCGCGTGGTCGGCCGGGCGCCGCTCGGTGACCCGCTGGAACTGGAGGTCCGTGGCTACCGGCTGTCGATCCGCAGGGCCGAGGCTGCACGGGTGACGGT
The DNA here is from genome assembly GCA_044339885.1 of Pirellulales bacterium. Taxonomy (GTDB): domain Bacteria; phylum Planctomycetota; class Planctomycetia; order Pirellulales; family UBA1268; genus QWPN01. The sequence continues at coordinate 8,711 of JBIIUP010000021.1, forward strand.
CCGGGAATCGTGACCGCCGCATCGGATCGCGATTCCACCATGGCCCAAGCCCAGGACAAACCGGTGCCCGAGCCGTCGGGAATGAGCCCACGCGTGCCCGGACGAGCCCAGCTCACGGCGGCCCTCCTGGGCAACCCCAACACCGGCAAGAGCACCCTGTTCACGGCGCTCGCCGGCATCCCCACCAGGATCGGCAACTATCCCGGCGTCACGGTCGAGGAGAAGCTCGGGCGGTTCACGCACCGCGGCTGCTCGATCGATCTCATCGACCTGCCAGGCACCTACAGCCTCGCCGCGCAGAGTCCCGACGAGCAGGTGGCCGTCGACGTCCTCCGCGGCCGGATGGCCGGCGTGGCGGCGCCCGACTGCGTCGTGATCGTCCTCGACGCGACGAACCTGGAGCGGAACCTCTACCTCGCCGGCCAGGCGCTGGAACTCGGCCTGCCGACGCTCGTGGCCCTGACGCTGTCCGACGTGGCGGCCGCGAAGGGCATCGAGGTCGACGCGGCCGAACTGTCCCGGCGGCTCGGCTGCCCGGTCGTCCGCGTCGTCGCCCCGCGGGGCGAGGGCATCGCCGAGCTCCGCGACCGGATCGCAGCCGCCGACACCGCCGCCCCTCCGCCGCCGGACCTCGCCGGCCACCTGGCCGCGGTCGGCACCGACCGTCCCGAGGTGGCTCGCCTCGCGATCGCCCGCTATGCCTGGATCGAGCACCTGCTCGCCGGCATCGTCCGCCGGCGGCGGCCGGCGACTCCCCCGCTCGACGAGCGGATCGACGCACTCTTGACGCACCGCATCTGGGGAACGCTGGTGTTCGCGGCGGTCATGCTCGTGCTGTTCACCTCGATCTTCCGGCTGGCGGCTCCGCTCATGGACCTGATCTCGGGGGCCTGCGACGGGCTCGCCGCCTGGGTCGGTGACGTCCTGCCAGCCGGGCCCCTGCGGTCGCTCGTCGTCGACGGCGTGCTCGCCGGCGTCGGCGGGGTGGTCGTGTTCGTGCCGCAGATCGCCCTGCTCTTCCTGTTCATCGCGGTGCTCGAGGGCTGCGGCTACCTCTCGCGGGCGGCCTTCCTCATGGACCGGCTGCTCGTCTGGGCGGGACTGAGCGGCAAGTCGTTCATCCCGCTGCTATCGAGCTTCGCCTGCGCGATCCCCGGGATCATGGCCGCGCGGACGATCGAGAACCGCCGCGATCGGCTGCTCACGATCCTGGTCGCGCCGCTCATGAGCTGCTCGGCGCGGCTGCCGGTCTACCTGCTCCTCTGCGGCGCCTTCGTGCCGGACGTGGCTGTCGGCGCCCCGTGGATCCGACTGCCGGCGGTCGTGCTCACCGGGATGTACGCGCTGGGGGTGGTCGTCGCAGCCCTCGTGGCGTTCGTCCTGTCGCGGACGATCTTCCGCGGGCCGCCGCAGCCCTTCGTCATGGAGCTGCCGGGCTGGCGCTGGCCGCAGCCGCTCGTCGTGCTCGAACGGGTCCGCGAGGCCGCCTGGTCGTTCCTCCGGAACGCCGGCACGATCATCCTGGCCATGAGCGTCGTGATCTGGGCGCTGGGCAGCTACCCGAAGCCCACGGCCCCCGCCGACCCGTCGCTCACCGAGGCGGAGCTCGCCGGCGAGGCGCTGCGGCAGAGCTTCCTGGGCCGGGCGGGCCGGCTCATCGAGCCGGCCGTGAAGCCGCTGGGCTGGGACTGGCGGCTGGGCTGCGCCGCGATCGCGAGCTTTCCCGCACGCGAGGTCGTGCTCGGCACGCTCGGCGTGATCTACAACCTCGGCGACGTCGATCCCGGGGCCGAGGAGGGGGCCACGCTGCTGGTGCGGCGGCTCAAGGCAGCTACCTGGGACGGCACCGGTCGCAAGGTGTTCACGCTCCCGGTGGCCCTGTCGATCATGGTGTTCTTCGCGCTGTGCGCGCAGTGCGCGAGCACGCTGGTGATCATCGGCAAGGAGACCCGCAGTTGGCTGTGGCCCGTCGTCACGTTCACCTACATGACGGCACTGGCCTGGCTGGCGGCGTTCGCGACCTACCAGATCGGCACGGCCCTCGGCTGGTGACCATGCAGGACTTACTCGCGATCGCCGTCGCCGTGGCCGCGGGCGCGTGGCTCGCGCGGACGCTCTGGCGGCAGGTGGCCGCGCCGTCGTGCGGCAAGGCCGATGCGCCACCCGGCGCCGACGGCTTCGTGCCGCTCGACGATCTCACGGGCGCAAAAAAATCGGGGCGGCCCTAAGGCCACCCCGATTCCCGTGCGGTGATGACTCCCGCCGCCAAGGCGGCGCGAACCATCAATACATGTCGTAGTCGCCGCCGTGGCCGGCGCCGCCGGCCTTGCCCTTGGTCTCCTTCGGCTTCTCGGCGATCAGGGCGTCGCTCGTGAGCAGCAGCGTGGAGACGCTCGTGGCGTTCTGCAGCGCCGTCCGCGTCACCTTCGCCGGATCGATGACGCCGGCCTTCACGAGGTCCTCGTACTCACCCGACGCGGCGTTGTAGCCGAAGTTGCCGCTACCGGCGATCACCTTCTCGCAGACGATCGAGCCGTCCTGGCCGGCGTTCGCCGAAATCATCGTGAGTGGCGCCCGGGCCGCCCGCACGACGATGTTGAAGCCCACGGTCTCGTCGTCCGAGAGCCCCTTGGGCTTCACCTGCGAACTGGCCCGCAGCAGGGCCACGCCGCCGCCCGGGAGAATGCCCTCCTCAACGGCCGCGCGGGTCGCGTGGAGCGCGTCCTCGACGCGGGCCTTCTTCTCCTTCATCTCGCTCTCGGTCGCGGCGCCGACGTTGATCTTCGCCACGCCGCCGGCGAGCTTCGCCAGCCGCTCCTCGAGCTTCTCGCGATCGTAGTCGCTCGTGGCCGCCTCGATCTCCCGGCGAATCTGCTCGATCCGCGCCTTGATCTCGGCGTTCTTGCCGGCCCCCTCGATGATCGTCGTGTTGTCCTTGTCGATGATCACCTTCTTGGCCCGGCCGAGCTCGGCGAGGCCGAGGCTCTCCAGCTTCATCCCCAGGTTCTCGAACACGGCGGTGGCACCGGTGAGGATCGCGATGTCCTCGAGCATCGCCTTGCGGCGGTCGCCGTAGCCCGGAGCCTTGACGGCACAGACCTGGAAGGTGCCGCGGAGGCGGTTGATGACGAGCGTCGCCAGGGCCTCGCCGTCGACCTCCTCGGAGACGATGAGTAGCGGCTTGCCCGAGTTCACGACGGCCTCGAGCAGCGGGACGATGTCCTTCACGCTCGAGATCTTCTTCTCGTAGACCAGGATGTAGCAGTCTTCGAGCACGCACTGCATCTGCGTGGGGTTGGTGACGAAGTAGGGGGAGAGGTATCCGCGGTCGAACTGCATGCCCTCCACGAACTCGATCTCGGTCTTGAGGCTCTTGCCTTCATCGACCGTGATCACGCCGTCCTTGCCGACCTTGTCCATCGCCTCGGCGAGCAGTTCGCCGATCTCCATGTCGTTGTTGGCGGCGATCGCGGCGACCTGGGCCATCTCCTTCTTCCCCTTCACGGGGATGGCCATTTCCTTGAGCTTGCCGGCGATGTCGGCCACGGCCTTCTCGATGCCGGCCTTCATCTGGACAGGGTTCACCCCCGCCACGACGGCCCGCAGGCCCTCGTTGAACACCGCTTCGGCGAGCACCGTCGCGGTCGTCGTGCCGTCACCGGCGACGTCGCTCGTCTTGCTGGCGACCTCGCGGACCATCCGGGCGCCCATGTTCTCGTAGACGTCCTCGAGATCGATCTCCTTGGCGACGGTGACGCCGTCCTTGGTGACCGTCGGCGAGCCGAAGCTCTTCTGCAGGATCACGTTCCGGCCCTTCGGGCCGAGCGTCACCTTGACGGCGCGGGCGAGCTTTTGCACGCCGCGACGCATCGCCTCACGGGCTTCCTGGTCGAATGCCATCATCTTGGCCATGGGTCCGGTTCTCCTGGAAAGGTTGTGGTTCGGAAGGGCTTGGTTCGATCGATCGGAACGAGGGCGGGCGGTCAGCCGAGAATGGCGAGGATGTCGTCCTCCCGCATCAGCAGCAGTTCGGTGTCGCCCACCTTGAAGGGCTCGCCGGCGTAGCTCGTGAACACGACGCGGTCGCCAGGCTTGACCTGCAGGGCGTGGCGGTGTCCCTTGTGGTCGAGCTTGCCCTCGCCGACGCTGACGACCGTGCCGCGGGCCGGCTTGTCCTTGGCGGAATCGGGCAGGAGGATGCCGCCGGCCGTCTTCTGCTCTCCCTCCTCGCGCTCCACGACGACGCGGTCTCCGAGCGGGATCAGCGACGACTTCTTGCGGGCTGGCTTGGTGGCGGTGGCGGACATGGTCGGCCGGTCTCCTGTGCGGGTCTCTGGCAGGGATGGATCGGGGGACGGGAACGGGCGGACGAAAGGCCCGCGGCCCCAAGCCGGAAGCAACTGGCGCGCCAGACCTTGCCGAAACTGCCAAACCGCCTCCAGGACGGGAATTTCTCGGGAATTCCCGCGGTACGTGTCGCCGGACGGAGTCGTGGGCGGGCTCCCCGGCGCTGCCAGTTTGGCAGCGGACGTGGCGGCATTTCGTTCCCGCTGCCTCATTCGGCCGACCTGGCGGCCGCATGGCAAACGGCATTTCCAGCCGCTAGGCTGCAGGGTTTTCGGGCATCCCCGGCCCCGCCCCAGAGGACTCCATGGCCACGCATCGTCGGATCGAAGTCTCCAAGGTGGGCGACGTCACGGTCGTCAAGTTCGCTGACAAGAAGATCCTCGACGAGGCGAGCATCCAGGAGCTGGGTGCCGAGCTGTTCGGGCTGGTGGAGCGGGACAATCGCCGGAGTATCCTCGTCAACTTCACCGACGTCGAGTTCCTCTCGAGCGCCGCCCTCGGCAAGCTGATCACGCTGGACCGCAAGGTGAAGGCCGCCAAGGGCCGGCTCAAGATGAGTAACATCCGTCCGGAGATCTTCGAGGTCTTTCAGATCACGAAACTCAACAAGATCTTCGACATCCGCGGCGACGAGGCCGAGGCGCTCGCTGCCTTCCAGTGACTCCGACGAGCCCCGGGGCACCCGTGATGAACGAACAGGCACCCCCCGCCGCCTGGCGACGGGAGATCGAGCTTCCGAGCGAACGCGGCTGCAGCCGGCTGGTCACCGACGACCTGCTGGAGCAGCTGGGCGTTCATGGCTGGTCGCCGTCCGACATCTTCGCGATCCACCTGGCAGCGGAGGAGGCGCTCGTCAACGCGATCGTCCACGGCAACCGTCTGGATCCCGCCAAGAAGGTGCGGGTGTCCTGCCACGTGTCGCCGGAACTCGTGCGGATCGAGATCACGGACGAGGGGGAGGGCTTCGACCCGTCGATCGTGCCCGACTGCACGCTCGAGGAGCGGCTCGACGTGCCGAGTGGCCGCGGCGTGATGCTGATGCGGTCGTTCATGACCCGCATCGAATACAACGCCAAGGGCAATGCGGTGGTGCTGGAAAAGCTCCGCACCGCGGTCGACCCCTGAAGCCGGGCCGGGTCGGGCGACCGGCCGCGGAGCGAGGTACGGATATCGATTTCGGGCCCAGAATACGCTACGGTACGAATGGTGATCCCCGATAGCTCAACGGTAGAGCGAGCGGCTGTTAACCGCTAGGTTGTAGGTTCGAATCCTACTCGGGGAGCTTTCGTGGCACTGGCTCGCATGGAGCCGCACCGAATATGCCGCCTCGCCCTCGCCTGCTTACGGGGCGCCTTTCCTGCCTGCTTTGCTGTCCTGCAGGAGCCACAAACCAGGCGTCATGATGGCGAGACCATAGAACCGAGTGCCGAGCAGGCGACCAAAATCGGCACGATCGAGGGTCAACAGCACGTCGGCCATCGCGAGAGCACTGAAAAGGATCGGCCGGTCCTTGTTGACCGGAAACACAGCCGGCTTGTCGATCGTCAAGACATCATCCACGAGAACGAGTCGATCTCTCAGTCGCAGCCACGTGGCCGTCACCGTTGCCGGGAAGCCGGCGAGATTCCTGATGACTTCGGCGACCGCGTACGGCGTCGTGATCAGCCGCCAGTCCCGCATCGATGCCCGGCGAAAGATCTCCCGAGAGGCACCCTCGGCCGAAGCGGCTGCAGCGATCAGCACGCTTGAGTCGAGAAACAGCCTCACGGCTGCTCCCGCAGCCGGCGCATGTCCGCCGCGTCTTCCTCTATCCAGCCGGCTATCTCTTCCGGCGTGAAGGTGCGCGGCTCAGGCAGCGGGGCGCCCTCGGATCGCAGTCGCGAGGCCAGGAAGAGCATCAGTTCCTGCTTCTCGGCGGGCGACAGCCCGGCAGCAGCGGATTCGATTTCGGCAAGCGTCATCATACGCACAAGCGTACACCGGGCCGAACCTGCCTGCCAAGGGAATCCGCAGGCGGGCAGTTCCCTCGGAAAATCCGGTTTGGCCGAGACCCATTGCGGTCGCTTGGTGCAACCTCTTGCGACCTCCTGCAAAGTTCCGCGTGCGTCGGATTCTGCGTCGCCTTACTCCGAGGATCATCGTTTTCCAGCGGGAAAACGCAATTGTTCTCGATCCTACTCGGGGAGTTTTCTTCGCAGGCTGCAGCACCGGCTCGCAGGGAGCCGCACCCAGCAGCATCCATCAAGCGTTGTCGGCAGCCTTGTCCGGCGCTGATCACGCAGGGCGTGCAGTCACCGTTGGCCGTAACGCCCCTCCAAGATTCCCGCAAACGACAGGTCTTCATCGAGCGTAGGCCAGTGCAGACCAAATGGAGAGATTTCAATACGGCCCACATCTTCCTCGGCAGCGGATTCCAATCGCGGGTTGCCCTTGGTAGGAAAACTCACCTCATGGCCACTGGCGAATCTGACAAAGATCATTCCTCGCTCATGCCATGCCTTCAGGGCACGGTCAGCCAAGGTGCTCGGCCCATTTTTGTTTGATGAGTTCGATGTGGTCATCGATGAGATCCTCCGCTCGCGAGAGCTCTCTTACATTGAATCCTACTGATTCACACAGTTCTACTTCCGGTTCAACAACGAACACTGCTTCACCCCTACCCCGGCGAACATGGACGTGGATGGGGGCATGGTCATTGCTGTAGAAGAAAAACGAATAGCCATCTTGTTCGAAGATCTTCGGCATCGTCCAAGTTTACCTGACCGCGGTCTCGGAACGCGGCTCCGCCGTGTCATTATCGCCGGGCAGGTGCCGGGGAGAGTGGTTCGCCTGCCTCGGCCCTACGCAGAACACCACTTGGGGTACCCGTGCCGCCTCCTGCGGACTGCTGCGGACTACGGTCTGCGTCGGATTCTGCGTCGCCTTCCCCCAGCAACCCCCGTTTTCCCGAAGGAAAAGGCGGAGGTGCATTGTCCTACTCGGGGAGCTTTCTTGGCAAGGTGCCCACCGACGACATCGGGTGGCTGCTCCCCCCAATGACCTTGGCCAGGTTCCGTTTCAGGCGAAGGAAGCTGGCCGTGAAAATACAGAGGGGAGCAGGCCCGTGTTGGAGACCTGCTCCCCTCGCGTTGGAATCACGTTGGCTGGTTCGGTTCAGGCCCGCTTGCGACGGCCCCATACGACGTGGCCGCCGTAGGCGAGGCCCGCGGTGGGTCACTCGCCACGCGGAATCACGGGAAGGTCGAGCCGCGACGGATAGTTGCCGCCGTGATGGATTGCCTGGCGGGCGACGGCCACATTGGCTGTCGTGCCGGGAGGATCGGCCACGTTCTGGTTGCGGGCATAGCGGTCCATGTCGCTCGACGTCACCTCGATCCGGATGCGGTGGCCTTTCCGAAAACAGTTGCTGATCGGCCGCAGCTTGAAGGTGTATGCATAGATCGTGCCCGGCTCGATCAGCTTGCGTTGGCCGGTGCCTTCCCGATAGCTGGCCCGCACGATCCCGTTGCAGAGATACTGGGTGTGACCGTCGGGGTAGACGTCGATGAGGTTCACCACGAAGTCGGTGTCGGGCGCGGATGAGGCGGCATAAAGCGTCGCCTCGATGACCCCAGTGACCTCCGCGTCATTCTCCAGGACCTCCGACGTGTAGACGAGCACGTCGTCGCGCTTCTCCACGTCGGCTCGGTCCGTCATCGACGAGAGGAGGTGCCAGACCCCGACTCCTTCGACAGGCCGCACGGGATCCAGCGGATCATAGTCGTAGCGATCCGCGGGCTCCTCGCCGGAAGGTGCGGTCCAGACCAGCGTGCCGTCTCCGGCAGCGGTCCGTGCGGCCCCCCGGCTGCTGAGATAGACGGGTGTCTTTACCGCTCGGGTGAGCGGCCACTCGTCCTCGTACCGCCACTCGTTCGATCCCATCACGTAGAGCAGGACGCGCCCGGGCGGCTCCCAGGCCGTGCCGTCGCCTTTGAGATACCTTCCGAAAAACCGTTCCATCTCGTGGTAGTAGCGGTCGAGATGAGGCTCTGACGCCGACACGATGCCGATCTTCTCGGGTCCGCGGTAGGCGGTGTTGATGTTGTGATGCCAGGGGCCGACGACGAGCCGAAGATCCTTCGAGTGCCTGGCCTGGCGAACGTAGTTCGCCAGCATGCCCTCGTTGAGTTCGTCATACCAGCCGGCAACGACGTACGTCGGAACCGTGATCTTCGCGAGCCGCTTCTCGATCTCCTCGGGCGGAAGCGCGCCGGGCACCTCCAACGGCTTCTCCCTGACCATCGCGTCGAAAGCCGCGGTCGGCAGCCCAGCCTCGTCGTCGATACGGTCGAGCGGGAGGTGCAGCCAGTCGATTCGACGGGTGACGTCCGTGGCTGACGTCCCCGGCCGGCCCGCCCAGATCAGCCACCCCGACATCGATCCAAGGTAGGGAACGCCATGTGGATTCTCGAGACCATAGTTGATGGCACTCGGCATGATCGCCACCAGGCCGGGTGGGCTCGCGATCCCGGCGGAGTAGGACGTCCATCCGAGATACGAGATGCCCGTGAGACCGACCTTGCCGTTTGACCAAGGCTGGCTGGCCGCCCAGGCGACGGCATCGAAGGTGTCGTCGATCTCGTCGTCGAACGGCCGAAACACGCCTTCGGAACCGTAGCGGCCCCGCGAATCCACGGCGACGACGGCGTAGCCACGGCGGGCGAGGTTGCGGAACAGGGCCGGCATCTCGTCGAGATTCTTTTCCATGTCGTAGGGACCGGTCTGAAGGATGACCGGATACCTGCCGTTCTGTTTCGGCGTATAGACGCTTCCACGGAGCTTCACGCCGTCGCGCATCGGAATGGCAGCCCGCTCGATCTCGATCCCCGGATGGGTGACTGGGGATTCGAACGGATGGACAAGCGTCGGCAGGACGGTCGAGCGAGACTCCTTCTCCTCGGCATCGGCGATCCGCTCCTTCTCGTCGGCCGCTGCATTGAAGGCCGCCCGCTCCGGCGGCGACTTCGGCACGAAAAAATTGTTGGCTGGAGCAGGCGGGTCCGCGGCCCTCGCCCGCCAGCCGACGGCCAGCCCCAGGGCGACCACACCGACGACGAAACCCAAAAGACTGGACGTGCAAGCTCGGCGAGTCATAAAGTCTGACCCATGGGATGCGGCGGCCTTGGCCAACGGTCGCGAAGCATAGCCCGGTCAACGGCAGGTCCGCAAAACGTTGCCGGGAAGGACGACGCGGATTCCAGTGCCGCACGTCATGCCGTTTCAAGCGTCAGGCCCGATGCGAGGAGCGTTCCGATGAGCCGTTTTCCGATCGCGTGCCTCATCTGTCCGATCGCGGCAGCGTCCTTGCTGGTCACCGCGACGCCGGCCGAGGCCTTCGAGTTTCTCGAGGCCACGCCCAGCTGATCAACCGGCCCTGCGGTGGGTTGGCACGACTGGCCTGTTAGCCCCGACATATGCTCCGGGGCATGTCGGCACCATTCCATCTGCGAATCACCATCGAGCCCGGCAAGTGCGGCGGAAAGCCTTGTATCCGTGGCATGCTTATCCAGGTGTCCGATGTACTCGAACTCCTCGCCAACGGGGCGTCCAGCGAGGAAATCCTGGCCGACTATCCCTGTCTCGCACGGGACCACATCCTCCCCTGCTGCGTGATGCCTTTCCCTGCGGCAGCGGCAGTTACGTCGCTTTGTACGTCACTTCCAAGCGGACGTTGAGGTATCTCCCGAGAAATTCACGAATCAGACCGACCCTACTCGGGGAGCTACGGCTCTTTTTGAAAGTGGCCGCAAGAGACCTCATCAGGCCGCAGGTTGACGCAAGTCGTTCTGCGACGTGTGTTTTGGCAGACAGTGACTTTGTCTACGATCTCCTGGGGCGTCCTGTGAGCAACAACTGCATCGCTTTTTGCGTCGCCTCGATTCTGCCATGGCAGGATGACGCAGGCTCAGAGGCCATTGGCCCGCCTCACGTTGAAGGGAGCGCCGGGGTCGCCGCCGCCATTCCCGACTACTCGATCACCTCGATGTCATGCAGCACCCAGGAGCGGTCGAAGAAGGTCTGGGTCGGGCCGTAGAGGCGGAAGTAGCAGAACCAGCCTTTGCCCGGGAGCGTCTTGATCCAGTTGCTCTCCGGCGTGCCTGCGGGAGCCGCGGGGCCCAACGTCAGGTCCACGGAGCCGTCGGTGTTCGTGACGATGGCGTCTCGCGATGAACGATCCGGCGAAACGCCTGACTTCACGAAGCAGCGGGTCTCGTTGTCGTACACGGTGACAGACCAGAACTGTGCCACGGGAACGTCTTTTGGAACCGTGAGGCGATAGGTCTTGCCACCGTCGAGCCAGCGGCCCTGGCTGTCCTTCGCGGCCTCGAGGTAGACCTGCCCGACGCCGACAGCGCGGCCCATCATGCCGACGGAGACGCCGACCGCTTCGTAAAACCAACTCGTGCGCTCGTCCAATTGCGTGTGGTGCCGGGCTTCCTGATTGGTCTCGGTAAGGAACAGCGAGAGCTCCCAGTTTCTGCCCGGCCAGACTTTCGCGCCTTCGAACCGCTTTCGATAGGCGATCGCCCGGGCCATCACCTCCCCCGCCTGCGCGGCGTCGATGAGGATCCGCTTCTGCCGTGCAGTCGGATTGAACGGCTTGCCCTTTTCGATTCCCAAGGGCTGCAGCATCCCCATCATCATCCGGTCGCGCTCGTGGACCGGTTCTTCCTGGATGATCTTCGACAGGCCTTCCCAGTAGGCGAGGCCGCGTGGTTGTTCGCCGCTCCACGGGCGACCCGCCGGCGAGACGTGACGGGTCGGGGCTGGTTTTTCACGCTGTCTGTAGGGATAGATCTTCAACCCCTCGATGAGCTGCTTGGCTGTGGCTGGATCGGGATCGAGCGCACGGTGGGCGGACCAGACGTTCACCGTGGGCGAACGGAAGACGTAATGCCCTTCCGGCTTCAGTTCCGGGTCGTCGGGGCCGAGGATCAGATACCGGCCGCCCGCGCCCTTGTCGGGACCGGTTTGGCCCGAATCGGTGATGGGACGCTGCCAGAAATCAGTGAAGCCGCCTGCCGTGGGGCCGGCGGGAACCTCGAACACCAGCGGACCGGTTTCCTGCAGGTTGGGGAACGCCATGATGTACGGTGTTGTGGCGTTGGCCGTGAGGAGGCCGAGCTTGTCCTGAAAGGTGATGTAGTCGACGTAGTCGAGCCTCCCGGCGCCGAACGCGGCGAGGTGCTCGCTCTGCCATTGCTGCATCGCCATCAGCGGCAGGGCCCAGAGGTAGGCCTGGCACGCCCGCTGGTAGTCGATGTCGTCGAAGACTTTCGCAACGGTGGCATCGGTGGGATAGCCGTTCTCCAGTTCGAGCGGGCCGAGCCTGGATGCGACGCTTCCGGTCGTGGGCAGGAACTGTGCGTGTGCTGCAGGGGTCGCCAGCGCGGAGACGATCAGGGCGGCGAGGATGATCGCTCTAGGGGTCAAAATTCTCGGCGTGTTCGTCATGCACGTCTCCCGGCGGGATTGCCTGAAAACCGGCGCTGCACGGTCACGGCACCTTCTCGATGTCACCGGGTTTCCAACGCTTGTCGATGGCGGCTTTCGTCGGGCCGTAGAGCCGAAGGACGGCGAAATACCCCTTGCCCGGCACCGTCGCGAGCCAGTTGCCATCCTTGCCTGCGGGCGTCTCGGGGCCCAGATAAAGGTCCGTACTGCCGTCGGCGTTCTGCGTCGGCGTGTCGCGCGAACCGAGCGACGGGAACGGCTGGCCGTTGGCGAGTCCCGAGCCGTTTTCGGCATCGTAGAGCGTCACTGACCAGAAGTTGGCGGCTGGGATGTCGCGCGGCAGGCGAAGGCGGTACCTGCGGCCTCCCGACAGATTCTCCCCCTGGCTGTCGACAAAGGCGATCATGTATTTGGCGCCCCGGCCGGGCGTCTGCGACAGCATGCCCGGACTGACCGAATAGTAGTTGGTGAAAAACCAGATCCGGGCGTCGAGATCGAGATAGCCGCCGGCCACCCTGCGCCAGCCGAGGTCGAAAGGCCCCGCGACATTCTCGGGGGTCGCATCGGCCATGGGGTTGATCCACCGGCGATCGGGATAGATCCGCAGGGAGCGGCCGGCGATCGCCTCCTCGAAGCCGATGACGCGGCTCATCTTGTAGGCCGTCCTCGCGGCATGATCGAGGATCGCCCGTGTCTTGGCGTCGGGCTCGAAGGGCCGCCCCTTGGCGATGCCGATCGATGCCAGCATGCCGAGCGAATCGGAGTCGGCAAGCGTGGTGCCCTCGCTCTCCACCAGTTTCTTGAGCTCATCGAAGGCGCTCCCGTCGCTGATCGGCAGCATGTTGACCGGCACGCCGGAGGCATCGGGAAACTCCATCGGTCTGGCGACTTCCTTGCCGTTGAGCGGATAGATTGCAGACTGTTCGATGAGTGCGACCGCCGGCGTCAGATTCTTCGGGTCCTGGTAGAACGCGCGCAGGAAGACGAACACGTTGTTGGTAGGCGAGCGGTAGACGAAACAATCGTCCGGCACCGGTCCCTCGTAGCCAGGCGGCAGCAGTAGAAACTTCCCCCCCTTGCCGGCGTCGGGACCCGGCAGGCCGACATCCCCATAGAACCTGCCGCCATCGACGGGGATCGGCCGCTGCCAGGCATCGAGCAGGATGCCCTGCAGGTTTGGCGGAGCCTCGAACACCAGCGGGCCATCCTTGCCGAGGTCGACGTAGCCCATGGCATAGATCACATCGGAGTTGGGGGTCGTCACGAGGGTCTTCGAGTCGAGGCGTTTCTTCCAGACCGGCAGGACGTTGCAGCCGGCGCCGAAGACCTTTTCCGAGCCGACCTTCATCCCGAGTGTGTTGATCAACGGCAGGGCCCAGAGATACGTCTGCGTCGCCCGCTGGAACAGCAGTTCGTCGCGCAGGGTCTGTGCCGTCTCCGCAGTGGGCCGGTTCTCCGAGAAGGGCAGGCTCCTGAGCGTCTCGAAGCGGGTGAGTTGCGCGGAGGCCG
>JBIIUP010000166.1:0-6830 GCA_044339885.1 Pirellulales bacterium
CCGGCCGCCCCCAGGCCAAGCGCGTGGCTGCAGCCGCCGCGGCGATCCGCCGCAACCCGCTGGGCCTCGCCACCGTCGAGCCGGAGGGCGACGCCGGCGACGTACCGACCGAGCGGCAGATGGAGATCTACGCGTTCATCCGCGACAAGATCCACTCCCGCGGCTACGGCCCCACCGTCCGCGAGATCGGGCAGGCCTTCAAGATTCGCTCGCCGAACGGCGTCGTCTGCCACCTCAAGGCGCTCGAGCGCAAGGGGCTGATCACGCGGGGCAAGAACATGTCCCGCGCCATCGAGCTGGTCAACGAGCCGGCCCACCTCCGCGGCCTGCCGATGGCCGGCTGGGTCGCCGCCGGCACGCTGCGTCCCGCCGAGGAGCAGAGCGAGCGGATCGACTTTGAAAACCTCTTCAATCGCGACAACCACTTCGTGCTCAAAGTGATGGGCGACTCGATGATCGACGCCCAGATCGCCGACGGCGACTGGGTGGTGATCCAGAAGAAGCAGACGGCGCACTCGGGCGACATCGTCGTCGCGCAGACGGAGGACGGCGAGGCCACGCTCAAGCAGTGGTTCCCGGAGCGCGACCGCATCCGGCTGCAGCCGGCGAATGCCTCGATGAAGCCGATCTACGTGCGGAACGCGCGGGTGCTCGGCGTGCTCGTGGGCGTCGTCCGCAAGACCTGACGTCAGGCCGGCTTCTCGAGGCCGCCCTCCTGAAGCTGGTGCAGCTTGTTGTAGAGCGTCTTCAGGCTGATCCCGAGTTCTTCGGCGGTCTTCGGCTTGTTGCCGCCGTTCCGCTCGAGGCCGGCGAGGATGGCCTGCATCTCGAGTTCCCGCAGGCTCACGGGCTGGCGCGGAGCGGCGCCGGTCGGCGCCGGCCGCGGCTGGCTGGGTTGCGGCTGGCTGGGTTGCGGCTGGTTCGAAACGGTCTCGCCGACTGCGGGCTGCGGCCGCGCGCCGCCGAGCCGCGGCGGCAGGTGCGCCACCGTCAGCGGCAGGCTGTCGGCGAGCACCAGCGCGTGCTCGACCACGTTGGCCAGCTCCCGCACGTTGCCCGGCCAGCGATGCGCCGCCAGCGTGTCGAAGACGGCCTGGTCGGCCACCTCGGCCCCGGCCGGGTGCTGCGGCCGGGCCTGCCGCACGAAGTGCCTGACGAGGCCGGGGATGTCGTCCGGCCGCTCCCGGAGGGGCGGGATCGTGATCTCGAAGGTGTTGATGCGGAACAGCAGGTCCTCGCGAAACTCCCCGGCGGCGACCATCGACTCCAGGGACCGGTGCGTGGCGCACACCACCCGCACGTCGACGGTGATCGGCTGATTGTCTCCCACGCGGCGGATCTCGCCGCTCTCCAGCGCCCGCAGCAACCGCGACTGCAGCGGCTTGGGCAGCTCCCCGATCTCGTCGAGGAACAGGGTGCCGCCGTCGGCCACCTCGAAGAGCCCGGCGCGGTGCTCGTCGGCCCCGGTGAACGCCCCCTTGCGATGGCCGAAGAGCTCGCTCTCGACGAGGTGCTCGGGGAGCGCGCCGCAGTTGACGGCCACCAGCGGCCCCCCGGCGCGGCCGCTGCCCTCGTGGATGGCGCGGGCGACGAGCTCCTTGCCGGTGCCCGTCTCCCCGCGGATGAGCACCGCGGCGTCGCTGGCGGCCACGCGGGCGACGAGTCGCCGCACCTGCTCCAGCCCGGCCGATCCGCCCACGAGCTGGTTCGCCCCCTCGGCGCGGCGGACCCGGCGCTCCAGCGCCCGCAGTCGGGTCGTCAGCTCGCGCTTCCGCCGCACCCGTTCCAGCACCGCCTGGATCTCGGCCAGCTTGCAGGGCTTCGTGAGGTAGTCGAAGACCCCCTGCCGCACCGCGGCGACCGCGCTTTCCACAGAGGACTTGCCGGTCACGATCACCGTCTCGGTGTCCGGGGCGGTCTCGCGGACGCGGGCGATCACCTCGAGGCCCCCGGCCCCGGGCATGTCGAGGTCCACGATCACGCAGTCGTAGGCCGTGCGATCGAGCGCCGCCATGGCCGTCCGTCCGTCCGGGCAGACGGTCGCCTCGTGACCGAGCCGCGGCAGCTCGATCCGCATCAGCTCCTGGAGCGAGGCCTCGTCGTCGGCGAACAGGATCCGCATCGGCTTCGACGGGTGCTTCACGCGAGTTTCCTTCGGGGTGTGGGGTTCAGGCCGCCTGGCCGGCGGCCGGCTGGCGGGCCTCGACGCTGGCCAGCGGCAGCGTCACGCGGAACGTGGAGCCGCGGCCCGGCCCCTCGCTGGAGGCCGCGATCCGGCCGCCATGGTCGGTGACGATGCGGTGCACGATCGACAGGCCGAGGCCCGTGCCCTGGCCCGACTTGCGGCTGGTGAAGAAGGGCTCGAACAGGTGCTCGAGCACCTCGTCGGTCATGCCGCACCCGTCGTCGGTGAACGTGAGCACGGCCTCGCCCCCGCCGCGGAGCGAGTCGGGCAGCGGGCTGCGGCGGGCCGAGACCTGCACCCGGCCCGTCTCCTCGATGGAGTCGAGCGCGTTGACGAGGAGGTTCAGCACGACCTGCTTGATCTCCTGCGGGTTGACCATCACGAGCACGTCGGGGCCGGGCTCGATCTCCACCGTCCGCCCGCTGAAGCGTCCCACGTGCCGCAGCATCTCGGCCACGTCGGCGACGAGCGCCAGCAGCGCCGTCGGCTGGCGCCGCACCTCGCCGAGCCGGGAGAAGTCGAGCAGCTTCTCGGTGATCCCCTTGCAGCGGAAGGCCTCGGCCTGGATGAGCTCGAGGTACCGGCGGCTGACCTGGGTCTCGGGGTCGTCCGGAACCGCCGCTTCGAGCCGGCTCTCGAGCGACTCGGCGCACATCGCGATCGAGGCCAGGGGATTGTTGATCTCGTGCGCCACCCCGGCGGCCAGGAACCCGACGCTCGCGAGCTGCTCGCTTCGGATCACCTCGCGGGTGCGGAGCTGGACCTGCCGGTCGAGGTCGTCGCGGATCTCCTGGAACCGCTCGGTCATCGCGTTGAGCGCGTCGGCGAGCTCGGCCATCTCGTCAAAGGTGTCGAGCCGGATCCGGTAGGAGAAGTCCCCCGCCGCCACCCGCCGGGACCCGTGCCCCAGCAGCCGCAGGGGCTTGAAGACCCAGCGGTAGGTCAGCACGCCGATCGCCGCGAGCATGATCACCGCCGCCGAGGCGGCGGCCCAGGTGGTGCCGATGAGGGTGCGGTAGCGGGTGCGGACCTCCCGCGAGAGCTCGTGGAGCCGCTCCTGGAGAAACGAGGGCAGCGCCGCCGTGAGCGTCGCCAGCAGCTCGAGCTCCGGCTCGACGGCCCGCAGCGTCCCGGGGGTCGCCAGCGGGTCGGAGCCGCCCGGGCCCGGCGGCGGTCCGGCGCACCGCTCGATCGTGCCGAGGCAGACCTCGATCCTGGTCGCCGTGTCGTGCTCGTGCGAGCGGTCGGCGAACGGGACCCGCTCGATGTCGCCGGCGTCGAGCTCCAGCCGGTAGCCGTCGAGGGCCTCGCGGGCGGCAGCCAGCTCCGCGCGGAACTCGGCGGCGGCGGCGGCCTCGCCGACCCGGCCGCGGGCATGGGCGATCCGCATCTGCCCCACGCACTGGCCGAGCTGGCTGGCCCGCGGCAGCTCCGCGGCCCGGTAGGAGAGCGCCCGCACCAGGCGGCGGTAGGAGTAGATGCCCAGGAAGCTGCTCGCCGAGAGCACGGCGACCATGGCGGCGACGAGCAGGCCACCGACGAAGAGCTTCTCGCGAATCCGTCGATGCCGCGACACGGTCCGGCTCCTTCGCGCCCGCCGGGCAGGGGCCCGCGGCGCGGAAGGGCGCGGCAGGGCCGGCGGGCGGGGGAAGGTAGCAAAGCCCGGCCCCCGGCGAAATGCGGATTCAGGCGGACGTCCCACGGGTGCGGAGCGAGCCGTGTCAGGAGCCGCCCGTGTGATCCGCAGGCGTCACGGGGGCCGGGGCTGCCCGTGCCGTCTCGCCCGGACGTTCACTCCGGCCCTCCAGGCCTGCGTTCACTCGGTGCTGCCCTCGCTTCACCGGGCACCGATCCGCCGCAGGCGGATTGGTCGTGGTTGCGCTCGGCCAGCAACGCCGGCTCACCGGCACGGGCAACCCCTCGCACGCTCGATGGTTTGGGCTCTCGCAACAACGGCTGCGGCTCGAATTCGATCCGTGTCAGACGAGGCCCCAGCGCTTGCGGAGGAACCACTCGCCGCAGAGGCAGCCCGCCATGAGCAGGAGCACCGGCCACTTGTCCCACGGGGTGTACGACCACTGCTCGCGGGTTTCGAAGACCGGCGGACGGGAGGCGATCTCCTCGAAGATCGCCGGCAGCTCCTCCGGAAGTCGGACGCCCCCCGTCGTCTCCTCGGCGAGCTGCCGCATGAGGAGCGGATTGGCGACCGGGTTGGCGAGCTCGAGATCCTGACGGAAGACCGTGAACCGGCTGGTGCGCTCGCGGACCGCCGCGACGCCCGGCCGCCGTGCCGTGACGACGAGCTTCCAGTCGCCGGGCTCGGAGCAGCCGGTGATCGTGCCCGAGAACGCCTCTCCCTCGCGGACCATCCGGACGGGTCGGCCCGTCCCCGAGGGCGGGATCACGCGGGCCTCGAGCACCGCGTCGGCGGCGGCCGTGCCGTCGGCCGTGGTCAGGCCGGCGTCGAACTCCAGGGGCGTGCCCGCGGGCAGCCGCCGCTGCGCGGGCCGCACCCAGAGCGTGTCCTCCCCGGCGTCGTCCTGCTTCGCCAGCCAGAGGACCAGCTGGCGCCAGAACCTGCGGTGCGGCTCCCCCGCCCCCTGCATCACCCACCGCCAGGTCGAGTCGGCGGCGAAGGCGAGCACCCGGCCGTCGCCGAATTCGCGGGCCACCAGCAGCGGCCGGCCGTCCGCGGTCACCGCCAGCGGCTTGGCCGTGGGGACCAGCCGCCCCAGGTCGTTCGCCCCGTCGAGCGTCGGCAGCGACGCCCAGGCGGCCCGGGTGTCGGCGGCCGACGGTTCCAGCCTGAGGATCGCGATGTCGCCGAACCGTGGGTCGGGGAGCATCCGCACCGGGCCGCGGATGTGGAGCTGCTCCCGGATCGGTCCGTCGAAGGGCTGTCGGGCGAGCGGGTCGGCCCCGAACGGCACGAGCGGCCCGACCGCGGACTCCGCCCAGCCGCCCGCCTCGAACGCATGGAACCCGCCGAGCAGTCCGATGCCGGCGCCCGCCTCGACCTTGCCGAGGATCGTCCGCAGGTCCTCCGGCCGCAGCGCCGAGGCGTCCAGGTCGCCGATCAGGAAGACGTCGTAGTCGTCGGCGACGAGACGGCCCAGGTCGACCGGCCAGCGGTCGCGACGGCTCGAGTCGATCCACTGGAACGACACCTGCATGTCGGGGCTCGCCGCGAGCACGCGCCGCAGGAACCGCTGCTCGACCCGCAACGCCCCCTCGAGGTACAGCACCCGCAGCCCGCCTTCGACGACGTCGACGAAAGTGGAGAGCTCGTTGTTGGCCACGACGACCTCGCCTTCCTGGGGCTCGACGAGGAGCGTGAGCTTCCGCTCCCCCACGGCCCGCGGCGTCCACGCCAGCCGCACAGGCTCCTCCGCCGAAGCGGCCTCCGAGCGGACGGTCGTCGCGGCCACCTGCTCCATGAGGCCCGCCTCGTTCTCGGCGAGCAGCCGCACGGCGACCTCGCGGCCCGCGAGCCCCTCCAGGCGGACCCGCCCCACCACCTCGACCGAGTTCTTCGCGTAGACCGTCTCGGCCGCGGCCAGGTTCACCAGGGCGGCGTCGCGGGACTGGCTGCCGGCCCGCTGCTGCCCGAAGGTCACGCTCCACAGCGGCACGCCGGCCTCCGCCAGCCGCCGGGCGGCCGACTGCGGGGGCAGGTCCCGCGGCGCGTAGGCGTGCTGGGCGCCGTCGCTGAGCACGATCACGCCGGCCACCACGCGGCCGGCCGCGGACCGCGCCGCATCGTCGATCGCGGCGCCGATGGCGGTCTCGTCGGCGGACGCCTCGTCGCTCCAGGCTCCCAGCGGAAACGGGTCGTCCGGCCGGCCGGCCACGGGGCGGAGATCGCGGTCGAACCGCGCGCAGGCGATCTCGAAGTCACCCCGCTCCACGAGCGCGACCGCCCGGGGACGCGCCGCCTCCAGGGCGGCCGCCATCTCCTGCCAGCGGGTGCGGCCCTCCGGCCCGTCGGCGATGGTCATGCTCTCCGAGGCGTCGGCCAGCACGAACACGGTGCCCTGCTGCCGCGCCTGCCGCGTGGCCACGAACGTGGGCCGCAGCATGCAGACCACCAGGGCCAGGAACGCCGCCAGCCGCAGGAGCACCAGCGCCCAGAGCCGCCCACCACCGGCACGGGACCGATCGGGCGGCACGGCGAGGAGCACGGCCAGGAGGCCGGCGGTCACCAGCCCCACCAGCGGCCACGAGCCGACCGGCTCGAACTGCAGCGCGAAGTCCTCGAGCGTCGTGACGGCGATCATGCCGGCACCTCCGGCAGCGGCGGCGGCACGGGGGGCGGACCTGGACGGCGGGGCGGCGGCCCCGGCGGCTGCGCCGGAGCCGCGGCGGGCACGGGGGGCGGAACCGGCTCCGGAGCGGGCGGCCCGACGCCGCGATCCGGCCCGCCGGCGGCCGCCCCGGCGAACGCGGCCGCCGCGCTGCCGGCGCCGGCATCCTCCCGGGGCGCGTAGAACCGGTTGGCCACGATCCAGTCCCCCGCCATCGCCGCCGCGGCCAGGAGGATGACCCAGCCGAAGAGCTCGGAGCCGACGCGTTCGAGCTTCACGTCACGGACGAGTTCCGCCTCGGTTCGCGCCACCGGCGTGTCCGGCCCGAGCGCGGCCGCCAG
>JBIIUP010000167.1:0-6820 GCA_044339885.1 Pirellulales bacterium
CTCGCTTCACCATCCTGGTTTCGCTCGGCCAGCAACGCCGGCTCGCCGGCACGGGCAACCCCTCGCCTATCCATGGTCTGGGCTCTCATGCGGGCAAGGATCAAGTGAGGGCCGCATCAGCCCAGCAACGCGAGCGAGACGCCCGTGTAGATCACGATCCCCACGATGTCGACCACGGCCGACACGAAGGGGTTGCTCATGAGCGCCGGGTCGAGGCCGATCGAGCGGAAGAGGAGCGGCAGCCCGGAGCCGACGAGCGTGCCCAGCATGACCACGGCGAGGATCGTCAGCGGGATGACGAGGGCCTGCACGGGGTTCGGCGCGTAGGCGAGCGCCAGGAGATAGCCCGGCACGGCCAAAAGCGCCCCCAGGAGCAGGCCGAGCGTGAACTCCCGCCGCAGGATCCGCCGCCAGTCCGAGAGCCGGCAGTCCCCGGTCGACAGCGCGGTGATCACGAGCGTCGCCGACTGGTTGCCGGAGTTGCCGCCACTGGCGATGACCAGCGGGATGAAGGCGATCAGCCAGGCGTGGGTGAGGGGGGAGCGGGCGAGCACCATGGCGGTGAGCGCCGCCGTGGCGAAGAGGATCGCCAGCCAGACCCCCCGCTTCCAGGTCATCGAGACGATCGCCGCGTCGAGGTAGCTCTCGCCGAGGGGGGCCACGGCCCCGATCCGCTGGGCGTCGTCGGTGGCGTCCTGACGGACGGCGTCCAGAACGTCGTCGTGGGTGACGATGCCCACCAGCCGGTTGCGGTCGTCGACGACCGGGATGGCGATGAAGTCGAACCGCGCCAGCCTCTCGACGACCTTGTCGCTCGGTTCCTCGACGCGGACGCTGATCACGTCCCGCTGCATGAGGTCGGAGACCAGGGCGGTGGGCTTGGCGAGGATCAGGTCGCGGAGCGAGACGAAGCCGACCAGCTTCCGCTCGGGATCGAGGACGTAGATGTAGTAGATGGACTCGCTGTCGGGGGCCTGGGACCGCAGCCGGGCGATCGCCTCGCCCGCCGTGATGTCGGCCGGCAGCGAGGCGTATTCGGTGGTCATGAGCGACCCGGCCGAGCCCTCGGGGCAGGAGAGCAGCATGCGGATGTCGTGCCGCTCGGCCTTGGCGACCAGCGGCAGGATCTCCTCGACGAGCTCCGGGTCGAGCTCGCGGAGCAGGTCGTCGCGGTTGTCGGCCGCCATCCACTCCAGCAAGCCGCCGAGGTGCTGCCGGTCGCCGGACTTGACGAGCTCCACCTGCCGGGCCATCGGGTAGTAGGGGAAGATCTCCGCCTGCCGCTCGAAGGGCATGGCGTCGAACACCCGCCAGACCTCCGCGTCGTCGAGCCCCTCGGTGAATTCGGCGACGGTCGCCGGGTGGAGCTCCTCGGCCACCTCGCGGAGCCCCGCCGTGTCGCCCTCGGCGAGCATCGACCGCAGTTCGGGGATGAGGATGGGGTTGGCGGCGGCCATGGCGTTGGGGGGCGCCGGCGGCCGGGGAGCGGCCGAGGCCTATACTGCGGGGCGAAGGGACGAAGCGATCGCCGTGAAGTATGCCATGCAGGTCGAAGGAGGCGAACGCAGCGGCCGGGTTTGGCTGGCCGTGGTGCTCGTGGCGGCGGGCTCGGCCCTGCCGACGACGGCGGCGGAGAGCCGCGTCGGTGACCCGGCGCGGGGTCGGGAATTGCTGCTCTCACGGGCCTACCTTCCTGCGGACCTCGACGAGGAGGTTTTCGACGAGCTGTGGACGACCTGGGAGGAGCCGCTGCGGTCGCGGGCGGCTGCGTCCGAGCCGGCAGCGCGGCGGCGGATGGCCTTCGAACGCTACGGCCTGCTGCCCCGGCCCGACGATCCGCTGCGGCCGCTGCAGTACGTCGTCGACGAGCGGGGAACCTGGACGATGAGCTGCCTGGCCTGCCACCAGGGGCAGGTGCGGGGGGGGGCGATTCCGGGGCTGCCCAACTCGAACTACGCGCTGGAGACGCTCACCGAGGAGGTCCGCCTGGTGAAGGTTCGGCAGCGGAAGCCGCTCGGGCACATGGACCTCGGCTCGCTGCTGCTGCCCCTGGGCACGAGCGTGGGCACGACGAACGCCGTGATCTTCGGGGTGGCGCTCATGCGGCACCGCGACGCGGAGCTCAACATCGTCCAGCGGCCGCCGCGGTTCGACCTCGTCCACCACGACATGGACGCGCCGGCCTGGTGGCACTACCGCCGCCGGCGGAGCCTCTACGCCGACGGCTTCGCGCCCAAGGGCCACCGGATGCTCATGCAGTTCCTGCTGGTGAAGGAGAACGGCCCGGAGAAGTTCGCCGCCTGGGAGGACGAGTTCCGCGACATCGAGGCCTGGATCGCGGCTCTCGAGCCGCCGCGGTGGCCGGCCGCCATCGACCGGGACCTCGCCGCCACGGGCGCGGCCGTGTTCGCCGCCCACTGCGCCGACTGCCACGGCACCCCGGGCCCCGGCGGCTCGTATCCGGATCGGGTCGTGCCGATCGGTGAGGTGGGAACCGACCGCGTCCGCCTCGACTCGCTCGCCCCCCGTGATCGGCGCGGGCTCAACGAGAGCTGGTTCGGTCACTTCGGCGGCGATGTCGGCGACCTGGCCGACCGGGAGGAGGCCGCCGGCTACGTCGCCCCGCCGCTCGACGGCATCTGGGCGACGGCGCCCTACCTTCACAACGGCTCGGTGCCCACGCTCTGGCACCTGCTGCACCCTGCCGAGCGGCCCGTCGTCTGGCGGCGGACGCCGACGGGCTACGACGAGGCCCGCGTGGGGC
The DNA here is from genome assembly GCA_044339885.1 of Pirellulales bacterium. Classification (GTDB taxonomy): domain Bacteria; phylum Planctomycetota; class Planctomycetia; order Pirellulales; family UBA1268; genus QWPN01. Next base: position 2,765 of record JBIIUP010000167.1, read on the forward strand.
TCGAGGTGGAGGAGCGGGCGGAGATGCCTGCGGAGAAGCTGCGGCCGGCGGCGCGGCGCGGCTGGTTCGACACGCGGCAGCCGGGCAAGAGCGCCGCCGGCCACGACTTTCCCGACGCCCTCACGGAGGCGGAGAAGGCGGCGGTGCTGGAGTATCTGAAGTCGCTCTGACCGCCGCCCGCTCGGGCGGTGCGCCGGCCGGCGCGTCGCCGCTGGCGATTTGCTAATGTAGGTGCCGATTCCAGAGCCCCGCGGAGACCTCCCATGACCCAGCTTGAACGGGCCCGTGCCCACGAGATCACGCCCGAGATGTCGTTCGTCGCCCGCCGGGAGGATCTGCCCGAGGAGCTCGTGCGGAGCGAGGTCGCCCGCGGCCGGATGGTGATTCCCGCCAACACCGTTCACCTCTCGAAGCGGCTCGAGCCGATGGGCATCGGCATCGCCGCCCTCACGAAGATCAACGCCAACATCGGCAACTCGGCCGTGACGAGCGACGAGCAGACGGAGTTGCAGAAGCTCCACATGGCGGTCCACCATGGCGCCGACACCGTCATGGACCTGTCCACGGGGAAGGACATCGACCAGATCCGCCAGGCCATCATCGACGCCTCGCCCGTGCCGATCGGCACGGTGCCGATCTACCAGATGCTCGAGGAACTCGGCGGCGACATCGAGGACATGCGTCCCCGGCACTTCCTCGACATGTGCGAGAAGCAGGCCCGGCAGGGGGTGGACTACATGACCGTCCACGCCGGGCTGCTCCAGGAGCACCTCCACCTGACCATGAACCGGATCACCGGGATCGTCAGCCGCGGCGGTTCGCTGATCGCCCGCTGGATGATGGCCCACAAGCAGCAGAACCCCCTCTACACGTCGTTCGAGGACCTCTGCGACATCTTCCGCGCCTACGACGTGACCTGGAGCCTGGGGGACGGCCTGCGTCCCGGAAGCATCGCCGACGCCAGCGACGAGGCGCAGTTCGCGGAGCTCCACGTGCTCGGGGAGCTGACGCGGCGGGCCTGGGCGAAGGGCTGCCAGGTGATGGTCGAGGGACCGGGACACGTCCCCATGGACCAGATCGACATGAACGTGAAGCGGCAGATGGAGGAGTGCGACGAGGCTCCCTTCTACGTACTGGGCCCGCTCGTCACCGACATCGCCCCCGGCTACGACCACATCACCAGCGCCATCGGCGCGGCGCTCGCGGGCTGGAGCGGCGCGGCGATGCTCTGCTACGTGACGCCGAAGGAGCACCTCGGGCTGCCCGACGCGGAGGACGTCCGGCAGGGGGTGATCGCCTACAAGATCGCCGCGCACGCCGCCGACCTCGCCCGTCACCGGAAGAACGCGCGGGTCCGCGACGACGCCCTGTCCCGGGCGCGGTTCGCCTTCGACTGGAACGAGCAGTTCCGGCTGGCGCTCGATCCGGAGACGGCGCGGAAGTACCACGACCAGACGCTGCCGCAGGACACCTTCAAGAGCGCCCACTTCTGCAGCATGTGCGGGCCGAAGTACTGCTCGATGAAGATTTCGCAGGAGATCCGCGAGATGGCGGCGGCCGACGCGGCTGCCGGCGGGCCGGGCGAACCGGTCGCGATCCAGCTGCCCTGATCCGGATCCCACTGGATCCGCAGGCGTCGCGGAGGCCGGGGCTGCCCGTGCCGTCTCGCTCGGACGTTCTCTTCGGCCCTCCGGGCAATCCTGTTCGGCACGGCAGGTGCAGGACAGGCCGATCGGCGTCTTGTGTGGCTCGGGACCGCCCACACCCTCTCGCCGGACGCTCGCTCCGTCGACCAATCCGCCTTTGGCGGATCGGTGCCCGCTGACCTCCGCTCACTCGGAGGTGCCCGCGCTTCGGAGACCAATCCACCTACGGCGGATCGGTGCCCTTGCCTTCGCTTGGCATCTACGCCGGCTCGCGGGGATGGGCGGCCCCTCGCTGAGTTCTGACCTCTACTGCACGGGCAACCCCTCGCCAATCCATGGTGGTCTGGGCTCTCGTACGCACGAGGATGAAGTCGGAGCCGCCGGAGCCGGGCCGTCAGCGGCCCGAGTCGGCGGCCTTGGCGCCGAGGATCGGCGGGTCGTGCGGCGCGACCTCCCACACGGCCGGCCGGCCCCGGCGCTGGGCCTCCAGCCAGGTGAGCCCGGCCTCGATGAGGATCTCGTGGCCGCCGTCGAAGACCGAAAGGCGGGCCCCGTCGCTCGTCCGCCGCAGGAGCACCGGCCGCGAGGCGTAGAGCGGGTCGATGCCCCGGAAGCCGAGATCCTCGGGCACGCTCCGGGTTTCCACCATCCGCTCGACCGCCGGCTCCGGAAGGCGGTCGGCCGCCGCGGCGACGGCGTTGAAGGCCCGGATGCCGTGACTGACCGGCACGCTGCCGGTGTGGCCGTCGTGGATGCCGGCGTTGATGTCGAGCGGCACGGCGGGCCGGACCGCCCCCAGCCGCGCCACGACCGAGCGGCCGGCGTAGGCGGCGTCGACGGCCGGCGAGGCACCGGGCGGCCCGCCGCAGACCTGCTCGACGTCGCGGGCGTACTTGTCCCGGCCGGCCGCCCGCGTTTCGGCGTGCCAGGCGGCGAGGTCGGTCACCGGAACCCAGGCCGAGGCCCCCGCCCAGACCTCGGGCATCCGCGCCGCGGCCAGGAGCGTCATCATCCCGCCGCCCGAGACGCCGATGGCGTAGACCCGCTCGTGGTCGATGCGGCGGGCGGCCCCGGCCAGGTCGAGCGCGGCGCGGAGGTCGGCCATCGCGAGTTCCGACCCGGCCGCCTCCGGGCGGTTCGCCGGGCCGCGGACGTCGGGATGCAGGAACGCCCAGCCCCGGGCGATGCACCACCGCGCGTAGGCCGACTCGTCCTGCCGGTAGTCGTTGGACCAGGTGTGGAACGCGACGAGCAGCGGCACGGGCTCGTCGCCCGGCGGCACGAAGAGCAGGGTCTTCTGCTCCGAGCCGTCGGCGGGGCTGGTGAAGCCGACCGTCTGCACTTCCGGCGGCCAGGCCGCGGCGGCCATGACGCCCCAGGAGGCCGCGACGACGAGAATGAGGCAGAGGGTGAATCGGCGCACGAGAACGTCCTCCGGAACGGGTGACCGCGGCCCCGGCCGCTCATACGGCTCCCACTCGAGCCACGGTAGTGGAAGAGCCCAAGCGATGACCTCCGCGAGGGGTTGCCCGTGCCGGCGAGCCGGCGTTGCTGGCCGAGCGAAACCAGGATGGTGAAGCGAGGGCAGCATCGAGTGAGCGAAGGGCAGGATGCCCGAAGTGAACGTCCGGGCGAGACGGCACGGGCAACCCCTCGCACGATCGACTTTCGGGGCCCTTGAACGCACGAGGAACACGTGTGATCCGTGTCACAGGGCGAGCGCCCGAAGGTTGCGGAACTCGACCTTCATGACGAGGCCGCCGTGAATCTGCAGGCCGATGGGCCCGGGCTCGCGGTGCCGGTCGGTGGTGTACTGCGAGACCTGCCGGCCGTTGAGCCAGACGGTGAACGTGTCGCCCCGGGCCTCGACCCGGATCTGGTTCCACGCGCCCGGTTTCAGGAGCTCCGTCGCCTGCGGCGCCCGCCCCTCCGGTGGATAGCCGGCCTTGCCGACGTAGAACGAGCCGGTCATGTCCCGCTGCAGGCTCCGCGACACGCCGATCTGCACCTGGATCTCGGGCTTCCGCACCATGATGCCGCTGTCGATCTCGCCGTTGAACCGGAACTCGCCCTCGACGACGACGTCGCCGTAGTTGCCCTCCGTGTAGAGCATCGAGTTCAGCATTCGGTCGTCGCTCTCCCCCACGATCGCGGCGTCGACGACCTTCCAGTAGGGCTCGCCGACGACCTTCCAGCCCGAGAGGTCCCGGCCGTTGAAGATCGCGGGCAGGTCGGCCGACGGCGGGGTCTCGCCCCGGGCGGACGCGGCCAGCGGTCCGAGGCAGGCGAGAACGAGGCCGCAGCACGTGGCGAGCGGGCGACCGGAAAGCGGTGACGCGGTCATGCCGTGACTCCGGCGGAGGCTGGTCGACGCTGCCGACGGGCGTCGCAGTCATGATAACCACAGCCG
>JBIIUP010000168.1:0-6811 GCA_044339885.1 Pirellulales bacterium
GCCCTCTCGCCCGGACGTTCACTTCGGCCCTCCGGGCCTGCGTTCACTCCGTGGTGGCTGCGCTTCGCCATCCTGGCTGCGCTGGCCACCAAGGCCGGGCTCCAGGGCACGGGCAACCCCTCGTGCGTGAACGTCGAGCGTGACGGCACCGTGCGGCGTCACTCGCTTCGCGGGACCGCGTTGAGCGTGTACGCGGCCTCGGGGTGGACGAGCTTCTCGCCGTCGGCCGAGCGGAGGCCCTCCGCCCGGACGATGACCACGCGATCGACCACCAGCGGCGCGGTATGGAGCTCGACGGACAGGCCGTCCGCCGCCACCACCGCGCGGTGGACGGGGAGCCGCGTGCGGTCGAGCTCCGGCGAGCCGTATTCCTTCGTGTACTCGTAGCGGTAGTGCTCGAGGAAGTACGACCTCGGGTCGGCCGCCGTGCGGGGGTCGACCGGCTTGGTGAACACCGCCCGGAAGCCGCCGCGGCGCGGATGGAGCGAGCGGATCTCGAACGGCATCTCGCCGGTGAATTCGATGCGGAACAGCGCCCCACGGTCGGGCCGAGCGCCGCAGCTGCCCTCCGTGATGCCGCCGACGAGCATCCGCCCCCGGGAGTCGAACGCCAGCGTGAGCGGCCCCAGCATCCCCGGACCCCAGAACGGATAGGCCGCCCCCTGCCAGACGCCATCGACCTGCTCCAGCTGGATGCGGATCACGCCCTGCTTGTCGAACCAGCCGGCCGTGAAGAACTGGCCGTCGAACGGGCCGAACTTCCCCTCCGTGCCGTCGAAGACGAGGCCCGTCGTGGAGAGTGACCAGCCATACGGCACCCAGACGGCCGTCTTGGCCATCGGCAGCGTGAGGTGATGGTCCTGGCCCCGGTTGGGAAACCCGTAGGTCTTGCCGGCGACGACGTGCCGGATGCAGTTGGTGGCGACCCATTCCCCCTGCTGGTCGGTGAAGAAGACCTCACCGGCGCGGTCGGCGGCCCAGCCGTAGGCCCGCCGCAGCCCGACGCACAGCTCATCGAGCGTTCCCGGCGTGCCGGGTGCTCCGGGCACCATCCGCACCGCGCCGCCGTAGCCCGGATACTGCTTCTTCGTCTGGCTGGTGTACGTGAAGACGTAGCTGCCGGACGGCTCGCGGACGAGCCCGTAGGCGTTGTCGAGATTCTCCACGACCGGCTGCTCGAGCAGGGCCTCGCGGTCGAAGCGGTCGAACACGCCGTCGCCATCGGTGTCGGCCAGCCGCGTGAGGTTGCGGCGGTGCAGGAGGTGGATCGCCTCCCCGTCGTGGACCATCGAGTAGGCGTCCTGGAACAGGCCGCCGCCGGCGTCCACGAACCGGGCGTCGACGACGGTGTCCTGCGGATCGTCGATCCGGAACAGCTGCCCCTGCTTCATCGAGCCCATGTAGACCCGCCCGTCCCGCGGGTTCACGGCGATGGCCGCCGGCATGAGGAGATCCTCGCCGAGCAGGGTCTTCGGCCTGGGGTAGGCCAGCGCCCGGTAGCCGGGCTGCTTCGTGACGCCGTCGATCGTCCCCGCCGCGGCGGGCGGGGCGGCGGCGGCCACTCCCGCGGGATAAGGCGGCGCCGCCTCCGCGGGGGGCAACGGGATCGTCACCCTGCCGGTGGCGGAGACGCAGGTGGTGATGTCGTCGCCGCCGACGGGAGACCGCCACGCGAACGCCACCTCGTGGTTCGCCGGCACGCCCGAGACCTCGATCTCGCAGGCGAGTGCCCGGCCGCCGTCCGGCGCCAGCCGGAACGTCTGGGCGATGGCGACCGTCCCCGCGGGAAAGTCCACGCTGGTGCGGATGCGGACGCCGTCGGCGAGCCGGTCGTAGCCGGCCAGCCGCACGGCCGTCGGCGGGACCTCGTCGGCCCCTACGAGCAGCACCGGCCGCGCCGCGGCGAGTCCTGCGGCGGGACTGCCCACCACCGAGAACTGCCGGCGGACGGTCGGCACCCGCTCCAGCCGCGCGCCGGTGAAGACGTGCGCCAGGGACATCGCCCCCACGTCGTAGACGACCGCGTCGTTGGTGCCGAACATCACGAGGATCGCCTCGACGACCTTCGCCTCCGGAAGCTTGACGTGGAGCGGAATCTGGGCGACCAGCGGCGGCTGTCCGGCGGCCGGCGTGGGCATGGGCGTCGGCGGCAGCGACCTCGGGTCGGCGCAGGCGTCGCCCATCGAGAGGTAGGCCCAGAGGGCGTCCTTCTGCCGCTGGGACTCGCCGCCGAGCACCCCGGCCAGGGCGGCCGGCTGGCCCTTGCGGAAGATCTGCGGCATTGGCGTCCGCGGCTGGAGCCGCGTCGGGCCCTCGAGCCAGCGGTCGAAATAGTCGCGCCGCAGCCGCGAGGTGACGCTTGTCAGTTCGGGCCCCGCCGATCCCGGCTCCGGCTCGGCGATGTGCTTGCCCTTCCAGAGGTGGCAGTTCACGCACGAGTAGCCGGCCGCGCCGACCAGGGCCGGCCCCTGGGTCGAGAACTCGGGATCCTTGACCTCCGGCGGAACGGGATCGGGGGCGTCGGCGAGGTCGCCGTCGTCCTCCGCCAGCGCCTGGAGAATCCAGTCCGTCTCCGCGCCGAAGGCGGGCATGATGAACGTGCTCCGCGGCGACTTCACGCCGTCGCGGATCGTCGCCGTCAGATAGGGCCGCTGGAACTTCGCGACCACCTGTGTGAGCTTCGGCACCCGCTGCTTGGGCACGTCGCGGAGATCCTTGTCGCCCACCTGGCCCGCCAGCAGTTCGAGCGTCGAGGGCCCCTCGCCGTCACGGACGTGGCACTGCTGGCAGCCGGCGCGGGCCAGCGCCCGCCGGCGGGCGTCGGGCGCCGAGGGATGCCGTTCCCGCGGCGCCGCGGCGACGCAGGCGGCGAGCGCCCGCCGCGACTCGTCGTCGAGCGCGAACCGCGGCCCGCTCGCCCCGGAGATGCAGCCCGCCTCCGGCCCGGCGGCCGCGGTGCGGATCGGGACCGGCTCGAGCGTCCCCGGCGGCGCGGCATCGTCGAGGCCGGCGTGGCACGCGGCGCACCGCTTCTCGCGGATGAGCGCCACCGCCGCGCCGGCGGGGCCTTCGACATGCAGCCGGCGGGCCACGGCCTCGATCTCCGCCGGAGACGGCGGCGCGGCATCCGCGGCCGGCTGCGCGGGCGGCTCGGTGTTGGCGAGGATGAAGGCCGCGAGGTTCCGCGCCGACTCCGCGTCCACGGCCAGCGGCATGCGGCCGTCGGGATACCGACCGTGCGGCGCGGCCAGGAAGGCGGCCAGCTCCTGCGCCGGCAGCCGGTCGGCGACGTGCCGCAGCACGTGCTGGCCCGGCAGCGGCCGCTCGTCACGGACGGCGTCGGGGGTCGGATGACAGGCGATGCAGCCCAGCTTGAGGAACGCCTTCTCCCCCTCGCGCACGCTGCCTGCCTCGGCGGGCGACGCAGGATCTCCCGCCGGGCGGCCCAGGTGGTCGGCCACCAGCCAGCGTTCGACCTCTCCCTGCCTGTCCTGCGAGAACACCGCGGGCATCGGAGTGCCGGGCCGCATGCGGTGCGGGTCGGCGAGCCAGGACCGCAGCCAGCCGCGATCGAGGCGGTCTCGGCTGCCGGCCAGCGACGGCCCGGGGGGCGGATCGTCGATGGCCGGCAGCGCCGAGGCGTGGCAGCGTCCGCAGCCGTGGATCGCCGCCAGCGCGCGTCCCCGGGCGACGAGGTCGTCGGCGGCGAGCGAGGCAGGGGCACCGGCAGTCCCGTGCTTCAGTCGCCAGGACGGCAACGGCTCCCAGGAGAAGTCGTCCCCCTCCCACCAGAGCTGGAGCCGCGCAGGCACGCCCGCTCGCGAGCGGTAGACGATCCGCACCTCATGCCGCCCGAAGCCGCAGGGGACCGGCGTCGCGGCCTCGATCCACTCGTCCTGGCGGTCGCTCGATGCGTCGAGGACGGTGGTGCCATCGAGGTGGACCGTCACCGTGCCGCCGAGGTAACCACCGAACCGCACCGGCGCGTCGCCCGTCTGATCGAGGAGCCCCGTCCAGACGACCTCGAACGGGCCGGCCGGGATCCGCGGGTGCGGGCTGGCGTCGCCGATGGCGAACGCCGGCTTGGCATCGATGCGGGTGAGGGTCGCGTCGACCTGCGCCGGGTCGAGCGAGCGATAAACGGCGACGAGCCCGGGCTCGAGGACCTCTCCCGAGTCGTCCTCGTCTTCATCGTCGTCGTCGTCAGCGGCGGTCTCCTGCGCCGTGGAGTCGACCGGGGCCGAGGCCAGGGAGTCGGCGGCGGGGAAGCCGGACGCGACGCTCCCGCAGGCACCCATCCACGCGCCGACGCAGAGCCAGACCCCGATCCCCGGCCGCCAGCCGACGCCGGCCGGGAACCCTCGCGCCCGACCTCGCACGCCGGTTGCCGGGCCCGATCTTCCGCCCGCGAGAGTCGCGCCACAGAGCCGCATATACGGCAAGTGTAGCCCGCAGCCGCGGCCGGTCGACAGGCCGTCAGTCGGTGATCTGGTCGAGGAGCCGCTGGAATTCCTCGAGGCTGGCGAAGGGGATCACGATGCGGCCCGCCCCCTTGCCGTTGGCGTGCACGACCACCTTCACGCCCAGCGCCCGACGCAGCTGCCCCTCGACCGCGATCACCTGGCTCGACCGTCGCGTGGCCGGCCGGCCGGGCTTGCGGGGTGCCGTGGCCGCCCCCCCGCCGGCGGCATCCGCCGGGCCGCCCGCCGCAGGGGCGACCGGTGCGGGGACCGTCTCGTCGATCTCGTCCCGCCGCAGAATCTCCTGGACCTCCCCCTCGACGGCCCGCACCGAGAGGCCCTCGGCCGCGACGCGGTTCGCCAGCTGGACCTGCTGGTCCTCGTCGCCGAGTGGCAAGAGCGCCCGGGCGTGGCCCATCGAGATCGATCCGGCGCGGAGCTTCTCCTGCACGGCGGCGGGAAGCTCGAGCAGCCGGATCAGGTTGGCGACCGTGGAGCGATCCACCGACAGCCGCTTGGCGAGCTCCTCCTGGGTGCAGCCCCAGGTCGAGAGGTACTGCCGGAAGCTCGCGGCCTTCTCCAGTGCGTCGAGGTCGCGGCGCTGGAGGTTCTCGACGATCGCGATCTCCGCCATCTGCCGGTCGTCGACCTCGAGCACGCGGACGGCCACCGTCTCCCAGCCGAGCTTCCGCGCCGCGGCGAGCCGGCGCTGGCCGGCGATCAGCTGGTAGCGGCCCGCCCGCGGCCGCACCACGATCGGCTGCACCAGGCCGTGCTCGCGGAGGCTGTCGGAGAGCTCCACGAGGTCGGCCTCGGAGACCACGCTCCGCGGCTGCCAGGGATTCGGGTCGACCAGCGCGGCGGCGACCTCGCTGGCGGGCACCGCCGCGGCCGCCTGCTCGAGCTCCTCCGGCGCGTGGAGGAACAGCCGCGCGGCGGCACCCGAGCCGAGGCCGGCCGGCGACGCCGGTCGGGCAGCCGGCTGCGCGGCCAGCGCCGCCGTGCCGTCGGTGGCCGGTGGAGCCGCCGCCGGCTCCAGCCCGGCCCGCCCCAGAAGCGCCTCGAGTCCCCGTCCCAGCCGTCGCTCCTTATTCACAGTCGCGTACCTCCATGCACAGTTCCGTATAGGCCCGCGCTCCCGGCGAGCGCGGCGCGTAGTCGAGCACACTCCGAGCGTGGCTGGGCGCCTCCGAGACGGCCACGTCACGGGGGATGACCGTCTCGAAGACGATCTCCCCGAAGAATTCCCGCACCTCGTCCTCCACCTCAGCCGTGATGTCGAGGCTCGCGTCGTGCATCGTGAGCACGATGCCGCTGAAGGAGAGCCGGCCCGGCCGCTCCTGCATGACGTCGCGGATGACCTCGATCATCTGCGTCAGCCCTTCGAGGGCGAAGTATTCGCACTGGATCGGCATGAGCACTTCGGTGCTGCCGGCGAGCGCGGCCCGGGTGAGTTCCCCGACCGACGGCGGGCAGTCGATGAGGCAGTAGTCCCAGGCGGCCAGGCCGCACGAGAGGTGCTGCTCGAGGACCCGCGAGCCCTCCCGGGCCTGGGCGGCGATCCGCTCGACGTCACGGACGCTGCGGCTGCCCGGCAGGATGGCCAGGCCCGGCACCTGCGTCTCCACCAGCGACTCGCGGAGCGGCGTCTGGAGGACGAGGGGGTGGACCGCGGCGGGGGCGGCGCCCAGCCCGGTCGTGGCGTTGCACTGCGGGTCGAGGTCGACCAGCAGCGTCCGCATCCCGCCGTGGGCGAGCGCGGCGGCGAGATTGGAGGCGGTGGTCGTCTTGCCGACGCCACCCTTCTGGTTGGCCACGCAGAGAATCCTTCCCACGCGCAGAATCCTTGCCGACGGTCACTCGCGCACGATGCGTGCCATCGGGATATCGGCCACTTCAGGCACGATCGTCACGCCGCGCGCCCGGACCCGCCAGAACCGGCGCGCCGCGCAAGGTCCCCGCAGGCGGATGGCCGCGGTTCCACGTGAAACCTCCGGTCTTGCGCTGCCTGCCCAGAATCCCCAGACTTCCGGCCCGTCACGTTTTCACGTGGAACGTGGCCGGCTGCGGCTCCCACGGAGCGGGCTATTCTCCGGCACCAGGTCGCCCGGTGGTCGAAGGCCTCCGTCGCTGTGATCTCATGGCTGCCCGTCCCGGGCATGGCAAACGCATCGCAGCCATGAGCTCAAGGCTCCTCCGGCCTTCGCCCCCCGGGCTGGGCCAGGGCCAGCGGAAGTCCCCGGTCCGCGGGCCGCTACTCCAGCGGATTGAAGACCAGGCCGCTGGCGAGCTTGGGGTAGAAGTAGGTGCTCTTGGCCGGCATCCGCTCGCCGGTCTCGCTCACCCTGCGG
>JBIIUP010000022.1:0-21734 GCA_044339885.1 Pirellulales bacterium
ATCTCCATCTGCCGCTCGGTCGGTACGTCGCCGGCGTCGCCCTCCGGCTCGACGGTGGCGAGGCCCAGCGGGTTGCGGCGGATCGCCGCGGCGGCTGCAGCCACGCGCTTGGCCTGGGGGCGGCCGGAGGACCGGCTGCGGTTCGGAGTGACTTTTCGCTTGGGCATCGTGTCGCGCGGCGGGGCCGCGTCCTTGGGCTGGCTGGGGATGGGTGACGTGCGAAAATGACGCGGACGCGCCGGCCGGCGGCGAATCGTCATCGGCCTGGCGATGGTATGGACGCCAGTATCTTACTATACGGCCGTTCATTTTCAACCCCGGGCGGGCGGGTTGGTTGGGCTAGGATGGAGTCGAGCCGTGAAACCCCGGGGAGCCGAGCCATGCAGACGCCGCGAGTCGATCCGGAGTGCAGGGGAGGGAACTGGCTGGCAGCCGGGTTCGCAGTAGCCGTGGTCCTGGCGGGTACGGCGCGAGGCGAGCCCGCGACGGCCGTTGCCGAGACGAAGCAGGCGGCGGTGAAGCAGGCGCCGGCGGACGAGCCTGGGACCGGCCAGCCGGAGGCCGGGAAGCCGGCCCGGCCGAAGACCGGCAGCACGATCGCGCACATCGCCCTCACCGGGCCGCTGCCCGATGGGGTGGGGCAGGGAGGGCTGCTCGCCGACGTCGCCCCGCACCTGCACCGGCTCGTGGAGCGGATCGACAAGGCGGCCGCCGACCGCCGCGTGAAAGGGGTCGTGCTGACGATCTCGGCGCCGGACCTCGGGCGGGCCCGGGTCGACGAGATCCGCGCCGCCATCGGCCGGGTCCGCGGCGCCGGCAAGACCGTGGCCGCGCACCTCGTCAGCGGTGCGCCCGTCCACTACCTCGTGGCCACGGCCTGCGACACGGTGACCATGCCTCCTGCCGCCACGCTGGAGATCACCGGCGTGCGGGCCGAGATGACGTTCTTCAAATCGATGCTCGACCGGCTCGGCGTCGCGGCCGAGATCCTCCAGGTGGGCGAGTTCAAGGGGGCCGGCGAGCCGCTCACCCGCGACGCCATGAGCCCGCAGCTGCGGGCGCAGTACGAGGGCTTCGTGGGCGACCTGTACGACCAGCTCGTCGAGCGGATCGCCGCCGACCGTCGGCTCGAGCCCGCGAAGGTCCGCGAGCTGGTCGACACCGGCGTGTTCACCGCCGAGGCGGCCCGTGCGGCCGGGCTCGTCGACGCAGTCGGCTATGAGGACGAGGTCGTGGCGGCCGTCGGCGCGGCGATCCACGTCGAGGAGCCGAAGGTGGCGCGGGACTACGGGGCCCGCGCGAAGGACGCCGACTTCTCCGGCATCGGCGGCCTCGTGAAGCTCGTCGAGATGCTGTCGGGGCAGAAGCCGCGGGCCGCGGCGGGGGCGGGCCGCAGGATCGCGGTCGTCCACGTCACCGGACAGATCACCGAGGGCAAGGGGCGGGACGACCTGCTCGGGGCGGCCGCGGCCGGGGCCGACTCCGTGATCGGGGCGATCCGTGACGCCGAGGGCGACGCGAAGGTCGCGGCGATCGTGCTGCGGATCGACTCGCCGGGCGGGTCGGCGCTGGCCAGCGACCTCATCTGGCGCGAGGCCGAACGGTGCCGCAAGCCCGTCGTGGCCAGCCTCTCGGACACGGCCGCCAGCGGGGGCTACTACATCGCCGTCGCGGCCGACCGGATCGTGGCCGCGCCCGGCACCCTCACCGGCTCGATCGGTGTCGTCGGTGGCAAGGTGGCCGTCGGCGGTGCCCTGGAGAAGGTGGGCGTGCACACCGACGTCGTGAGCAAGGGAAAAAACGCCGGCTGGCTCTCGATGCGGACGCCGTTCCAGCCGCACGAGCGGGAGGCCTTCAGGGCGACGATGGAGGAGGTCTACCGACTGTTCACCGGGAAGGTGGCCGCGGGGCGGAAGCTCGACCCGACGCAGGTCGCGGCGCTCGCGGAGGGCCGCGTCTTCACCGGGCGCATGGCCCTGGAGGCGGGGCTCGTCGACCGGCTCGGCACGCTCGACGACGCGATCGACGAGGCCCGCAGGCTCGCCGGCATCGGGGCCGGCGAGGAGATCGAGCGGCTGCTGCTGCCCGAGCCCCGTGGGCTTTTCGACGACCTCTTCGGATCGGCGGGCCGGCCCGCCGATCCCCTCGCCGCGATCCGCGGCCTCCTCGTGGCGCGGATCGCGGAAGTGCCGGGACTCGACGTGCTGGCCGGGGAGGCCGATGTGCTCGCCGCCCTGGCGTCCGGCCGGCCGCTCCTGCTGCCGCCGGCCCGGATCAGCGTGCGGTGAGAATCAGGACTCGGCGGCGACCGCGGCCGCGAGTTCTGCGGGCGACACGTTCATGGCCCGGGCGAACCCCGCGATGAAGCGGGCCGACGTCGGCTCGAGGCTCACGATCGAGAAGTCGCCGAGCTGGAACCAGTCGGCCGCCTGGGGGAACCTGGCGAGGTACGCGTCGCGCAGGAGCGCATGGTCAGGATCGTGCGGGGCAACGAACACGGCGGTGGCCGGCAGCGACACGCGGGGCAGGGCCTGTGGCGGCAGGCCGGGGCTCTCCGGCGCCGTGATCAGGAGGCAGACCTCCGGCGTGGCGAGCATGTCCCGGGTATGGGACGACAGCCGGCTGACGTGGGTGACGAGCCGGAGGCGGCCGGCCGCGGAGACGTGCACGGCGTAGGGGATCATCGAGGCGAAGGGGCGGCCGTCGTGGAGCGTGGCGAGCGCCGCCACGGCCCGGCCGCGGAGGAGGTCGCCGAGCAGCTGGCTGGTGGCGGTGTCCATGACGAGGAGTGTGGTACCCGCAATCCCCGGTTGCACGGCAACCGGGCTACTGACTTGGCAACCGGGCTACGGCGTCGGCGACCGAGGGACTGGCGCCGTGGAGAGGTTTGCTGGCAGGCTGCCGGGATTCGGTAGACCGGTCGCCGTGCGACCGGAATCCCGGTTGCATGGCAACCGGGCTACTGACTTGGCAACTGGGCTACTGACTTGGCAACTGGGCTACTGACTTGGCAACTGGGCTACTGACCTGGCAACTGGGCTACGGCGTCGGCGACCGAGGGACTGGCGCCGCGGAGAGGTTTGCTGGCAGGCTGCCGGGATTCGGTAGACCGGTCGCCGTGCGACCGGAATCCCGGTTGCATGGCAACCGGGCTACTGACTTGGCAACCGGGCTCATCGCCTGCCGTCGTCACCAGGCGAAATGCGCGAACGCCTTGTTGGCGTCGGCCATGCGGTGGACGTTGTCCCGCTTCGTCACCGCCGCGCCCTCGCGCTTGTAGGCGGCGATGATCTCCTCGGCCAGCTTCTCGTAGGTGCCCCGGCCCTTCTTCTCGCGGACGGCCTGGAGCAGCCAGCGGATCGCCAGGGACTGCTGCCGGTTGCGGTTGACCTGCATCGGCACCTGGTAGGCGGCACCGCCGACCCGCTTCGAGCGGACCTCGACGGCCGGCTTCACGTTCTCGATGGCGCGGTTGAAGACCTCGATCGGCTCGGTCTCCGTGATCTTCTTCGCGACGATCTCCATCGCCTTGTAGAAGATGTTTTGGGCGACGCTCTTCTTGCCGTCCTCCATCAGACAGTTGATGAACTTGCTGGCCAGGAGCGACCCGTAGCGCGGGTCGGGACGGAGCTGTTCGCGGCTGGCGGTGATGTTGCCCATGGTCGTGTGTCCTTTGAATTAGCCCTTCTTCGCGCCGTAGAGGCTGCGGGACTGCTTGCGGCCCTGGACACCCAGCGTGTCGAGGGCGCCGCGGATGATGTGGTAACGAACGCCGGGGAGGTCGCGGACGCGGCCGCCGCGGATGAGCACGATCGAGTGCTCCTGGAGGTTGTGCCCCTCGCCCGGGATGTAGACGGTGACTTCCTTCTGGTTCGAGAGCCGCACGCGGGCGATCTTCCGCAGGGCCGAGTTCGGCTTCTTCGGCGTCATCGTGCGGACCTGAAGGCACACGCCCCGCTTCTGGGGGCAGCGGTCGAGCACGGGGGACTTGGAGAACTTCCGCTTGGGGCGGCGGCGGCTGCGGACGAGCTGGCTGATCGTGGGCATGAATCGGTGGCCGGAGGGCGAAATCCAAGAAGGCGCGGAAAACCAGGAATCCCAAAAGGTAGCCGAAGAACGGCCGCGGCGAAAGCGGCCTCCAGGAACCGGCCTGTTTTCAGGCCCGGCAGAGGATCTCGCCCCGGCCGCCAGCCAGGGTGTCGCCATGCCACTGCCGCCAGCCGCCGGCCGCCGGCGGGACGGCGGGGAAGCCGGAGCATTCCAGCCGCCGCAGGAGGAGCCGCAGGAAGGGGGGGTGCCAGGCGGTGCCGGCGACGAAGGTCGGCGGCGGGACGACGGGGGGGCCGAGGGCCACCAGCGAGCCGCGGCCCATGCCCGCCCCCGGGTGCCTGCCCATGTGCCCGGCGACGAGCACCGTGCCGGCCCGCATCTCGAAGGCCGGCGCCTCGCCGCAGTCGCCGCCGATCGCGAGGATGCCCCGGCGCATCCGCCCGCCGGCGAGGTGGCCGGCCGATCCGCCGATCACGACCAGCCCGCCGCGCATGCCGAAGCGGCTCCCCGGCAACGAGCCGCCGACGTTGTCCCCCGCGGCTCCGGCGACGAGCAACTCGCCGCCGGTCATCTCGGCGGCGAGCCAGTCCCCGGCTCCCCCGGCCACCGCGAGCGTACCCCCGGCCATCTCGCGACCGGCATGTCGGCCGACGGAGCCGCGAACGTCGATGCGGCCGGCGCGCATCCCGGCGCCGACGAAGTGCACACGGGAGAAGTCGCCGCGGCACTCGATGCCGCCGTCGCGGACGTCGCCTGAGATCGTGAACAGGTCGCCGAGTTCGCGGTCGCGGGCGTCGGCGCGGACCGTGAGCCGGGCGATCGCGGCCGCGTCGAGGCCCGCGAGCCGGTCGGGGACGATCCCGTGGAGTTCGATCGACAGCGGCGCGGCCGGCCCTGCCAACGGCACGAGGACGAGCGGCATGCGAGCGGTCCGGCGGGAACGACGGGGGCCGCGGGAAGCACCTGCCTCCCGCGGCCCCCGAGCATAGCGAATGCCGCCCCGCGCCGGCCGCCGGTCACTTCGCCGTGAGGACCGGAACCTTCCGGGACGCCGCCGACGGGCACTTCGTCAGCTCGACCGTGAGCACGCCCTTGTCGTAGCGGGCCGTGACCTTCGCCGGATCGACGGCCTCCGGCAGCGGGATCGCCCGGCTGAAGCTGCCGAAGCGGCTCTCCCGGTGCGTCCAGCCCTCGCCCGACTGCTCCTGCTGCGACTTCTTCTCGCCGGTGATCACCAGCCGGTCCTCCGAGACGCTCACGTCGACGTCCTGGGGATCGATTCCCGGCAGCTCCGCCCGGACGTGGATCTGCGCGTCGTTCTCCGACATGTCGACCGTCGGCAGCCACTGCCCGGGCTCGATCGTGTCGAACCAGGACGGGGCCGTCAGCGGCCGGCTGAAGAAGCCCTCGAACAGGCGGTTCATCTCGTTGCGGAAGTCCGTCAGTGTCGCCAGGCTGCCGGGCTCCATGCCGGTCGTGCGCTTCGTGCGAAAAGGAATCAGGCTCATAGGAATCTCCTTTTCAGGTCGCGGGTTCAGGTCACGGGCAAAACATCGAAACACTCCGGGGACCGGTCCGCGGCGGCTCACGCCGTCCGGACCGTGATCTTGCGGGGCCGGACCGCGGCCAGCCGCGGCACGCGGATCGTGAGCACGCCGCGACCGTACTCCGCCGAGATCTGCGAGGCGTCGAAGCCCTCGCCGATGCGGAACGACCGGCGATAGCCGCCGACGCCGTACTCCTGCCGTACCGGGCGGCCCGGCAGTTGGCGGCAGGGCACCGCGGCGTGGACGGTGATTACGCCGTCGTCGAACGCCACGTCGATGCCGTCGGGCCGGGCACCCGGGACGTCGGCGGTGATCGTGACGTCGGCTCCGTAGTCGCAGATGTCGACGTCGGGCTGGTAGGTGAGGCCTGCATCGGCCGCCTTCTCGGTGGACCGCTCGGGGGCGGCCTGCTGCTTGTGGGTGACCATGACGTTCTCCTGCGGTGGGGATGTGGGTGAACCGATTCCTCCGGGCCGGCCGCCGTCAGGCCGGCCGGACCTCGACCTTCCTGGGCTGGGCCTCCGGGGCCTTGAGGCAGGTGACGGTGAGCACGCCGTCGACGAGCCGCGCCTCGACGCGGTCTGCATCCACGGAAACCGGCAGGGCGATCCGCCGCTCGAAGGCGCCGCGGCCGCGCTCGCGGCGATGCCACGTGACCGCCGGCTGCTCGCCGTTGCCGCCGGCCGCCGTGCCGGACAGTTCCGGACGGGAGCCCTTGAGCACGAGCTCGTCGCCCGCCACCGAGATGTCGACGTCGGCGGCGTCGAGCCCCGGCAGCTCGGCCTCCACGACGATCGCCACGTCGCTCTCGGCGACGTTCACGGGCGGGAAGGCGCCCGATGTCGGCCTGTCCGCCAGACCCTGCAGCGGCGGGGCGGTGGTCAGCGTGGTCCAGAGGCGGTCGAACTCGTCGCGCAGTTCCTCGAGCGGGTGCGCGAACCCGGCACGAAACGTCGGCATGGCGGTGCTCCTGGGAAGAATGACACTCTTGAGCGCCGTCCCTGGAGCGAACGAATCATTCGCAGCGACGGCGCCGGAAACAAATCCGCGATCCGCCGACCCGAAAATGCAAAGTGCGTGCCGATCGTTCGCCGGGGCCCGCCGGCGGCGGCGAACCGCGGTGTCGCGGCCGAAAAACCAGCCGGTAGGGGCGGCCGCGTGGCAAGCCCCGAGGGTCGTAGGGATCGCGCCGGCTGTCAGCGTGGCAGCCCGGCCGTCGGCGGGCTGTCGATCGGCCGCCGTCGGTTGTGGAGGGGGGGCGGTTTCCTATACTGCCAGCCTCGTTTCCGCCAGGGATCGGCAGCCAGGAGTCTCGCGGGACAGGGGAGTCCCCAAGGAGCCAGCATGCGATTCAGCCTGATCGACCGGGTTCTCGACGTGGATCCCGGCAAGAGCATCACCGCCATCAAGACGGTGTCGATGTCGGAGGAGTATCTCGCCGACCACTTCCCCCGGTTCCCGGTGCTGCCCGGCGTGCTCATGCTCGAGGCGATGACCCAGGCCGCCGCCTGGACAATCCGGCTCGGCGAGGATTTCGCCCACAGCATCGTCGTCCTACGGTCGGCGCGGAACGTGAAGTACGGCGACTTCGTGGAACCAGGCCGCGTGCTCACGGTGACGGCGGAGGTCGTCTCGCAGGACGAGACCACGACGAAGATCAAGGCCAGCGGCAGCGTGGGCGAGCGGACGAGCCTCACCGCGCGGCTCGTCCTCGAGCGGTACAATCTCGCTGACCGCATCCCGCACGGTGCCGCCGTCGACGCCCGGGTGCGGGCGGAGATGCGGAAGTTGTGGGCCGTCCTCCACGGCGCGGGCCGCGGGCCGAGTCCCCGGCCGGCGACCTATGCCGGCCGGCCGCTGGCCGTGCCGGCGACCGGCATGCCCGTGGCCGAGACGGCGACCGCGTCGCGGTAGCCGGGGCCGAATCCGGGCGTTTTCACTCCGTTTCCGCTGCCGGCCGGGAAAATGCCCCGGTTCGGGTTCCCATCGGGGCGGGTCGGCATTACCCTTCTCATCTGTCCGATCCGATCCACACCCCGTTTCTAAGGTAGCCGTCGATGCCGTCGCGCGATGAAATTTTCGAAAAGGTGAAGGCCGCCTTGGTGGACGCCCTGGGCGTCGAAGAGGACGACGTGGCTCCGGCGGCGACCATGGTTGGTGACCTGGGGGCCGAGTCGATCGACTTCCTGGACATCGTGTTCCGGCTGGAGAAGGCCTTCGGCATCAAAATCTCCCGGGGCGAGCTGTTCCCCGAGGACGTGCTCTCGAGCACGGAGTACGTGACCAACGGGAAGGTGAACGCCGCCGGCATCTCCGCCCTGAAGTCGCGGATGCCGTTCGCGGACCTGGCCAAGTTCGAGGCGAACCCCAGCGTGCAGAATTTCGCGAACACCCTCACGGTCGAGGACATGGTTCGCTATGTTCAGAGCAAGCTGGCCGCCTGACGGCGGGAGCAGCCGCCGGCCCGTGATGGACGGCCCCGCAGCAGAGGTGCCATGCGCTGGTTCTGGATCGACAGGTTCGACGAATTCGTCCGCGGCAAGCGGGCCACGGCGGTGAAGAACGTCTCCCTGGCGGAGGAGCACCTCCACGACCACTTCCCGGGGGCGGCCCTCATGCCGAACTCGCTCGTCGTGGAGGGGATGGCGCAGACGGCCGGCCTGCTCGTGGCCGAGGCGCTCGACTACAACCGCCGCGTGGTCCTGGCGAAGGTGGCCGCGGCCGAGTTTCACTTCGACGCCGTGCCGGGCGACTCGATCCGCTTCCATGCCGAGGTGCTGGACCTCAAACCGGCCGGGTCGCTGACGAAGGTGCGCAGCATGGTGGGCGATCGGCTGCAGGGGGAGGCGGAGCTGTTTTTCGCCCACCTCGAGCCGGGCGAGGGAGTGCCGACGCTCTTCGAGCCGGACGAACTGCTGCGCTGGCTCGACCAGATGCACATTTACGACGTGGGCAAAGACGAGTCCGGCCAGCCGCTGGCCCGGCCGGACTGGTGACGGGGAGGCGCTGATGGCGGCCGGCAGGCGCAGGGTGGTGGTCACGGGCATGGGCTGCGTCACGCCGTTGGGCGTGCGGGTCGAGGATCTCTGGAAGAACCTCGTCGCCGGCGCCTCGGGCGTGGGGCTGACGACGGTCTTCGACGCGTCGAAGTTCCCCACGAAGATCTCGGCCGAGGTGCGGGGCTGGGACATCACCGACGAGGGCCAGGACGAGCAGTCCTGGCACTTCTGCGGGCGGCACACGCGGTTCGCGGCCGGGGCGGCGCTCCAGGCGATGCGGGACGCCGGGCTGCCGCAGGGACTGCCGGGCGACCCGACGCGACTGGGTATCTACCTGGGCAGCGGCGAGGGCCAGCAGGACTTCGACGCGTTCACCCGCATGATGATGGCGGCCATCGAGGGGGAAAAGCTCGACGTCGCCAAGTTCACGAAGCTGGGCCTGGAGACGCTCCATCCGCTGGCCGAGGTCGAGCAGGAGCCGAACATGCCCGCCGGCCACCTGGCGGCACTGTTCGACGCCCAGGGACCGAACCTCAACTGCCTCACGGCCTGCGCCGCATCCAGCCAGGCGATCGGCGAGGCGGTCGAGATCGTCCGTCGGGGCGAGGCCGACGTCATGCTCTCCGGCGGCACGCACAGCATGATCCACCCCTTCGGGGTCACCGGCTTCAACCTGCTCACCGCCCTCTCGACGCGGAACGACGAGCCCACGCGGGCCAGCCGGCCCTTCGACAACGACCGCGACGGCTTCGTCCTCGGCGAGGGGGCCGCGATGGTTGTGCTCGAGGAACTCGAGCATGCCAAGCGCCGCGGCGCACGGATTCACGGCGAGGTGATCGGCTACGGGTCGACGGCCGACGCCTACCGGATCACCGACACGCACCCGGAGGGGCGGGGGGCGGCCGCCTGCATCTCGATGGCCCTCCAGGATGCCGGCCTGGGCACGGGCGACATCGACTACATCAACGCCCACGGCACGAGCACCGACGTCAACGACAAGGTCGAGACGCTGGCGATCAAGAAGGTCTTCGGAGAGCGGGCCTACGGGATCCCGGTCTCGAGCACGAAGAGCATGATGGGCCACCTCATCGCCGCCGCCGGGGCCACCGAGATGATCGTCTGCCTGCTGGCGATCCGCGACGGCCTGCTGCCGCCGACGATCAACTACGAGACTCCCGACCCGAACTGCGACCTCGACTACGTGCCGAACAAGGTCCGCGAGGGGAAGTGCGACCGGGCGCTGTCGAACAGCTTCGGCTTCGGTGGCCAGAATATCTCGCTGATCGTCAGCCGCTATCCGTGATGCCGCGCGACCGGATGCGGTAGCCCGGTCGCCGTGCGACCGGCTGGTAGACCGGTCGCCGTGCGACCGGAACCCGGTTGCCCGGCAACCGGGCTACGAAAATCGGCAGCCGGGACTCCGAAAGTCGCCGGTTCGTCGGGGCGCCTTGCCCAGCTTGCCAGCGGCAGGGTTTTCTCAATCGGCTCGCGCCGCACGACCGATACCACCGGCTGACGCGGTGGTGCGGTCGCGGCGATGGTTCGTCGCCGGCCGATCCGCCGCCCAGCGGGAAGCCTCCCATGAAACGCGGATTCGCCCTGGCCCTGACGGCGCTCGTGCTCGGCGGCGCCAGCGGCTGCTCGATCATCGACCGCCTCTTCCTCCTGAACACCGACGGCCCCTACGCCCACCACGCGCGGCACGCCGCCGGAGGCGCCTGCCAGGACGGGGCCTGCCAGGATGGTGCCTGCACGGAGGGCGGCTGCCCGACCGGCGCGTGCCAGACGGGCGCCTGCCAGGAGTGCCCGGGGGGCGTCTGCAAGGCGCCGCATACCGGCCGCTACGGCGGCCTCGCCAAGCATCACCTCTCGGCCGCCGAGAAGGCGGCCCTCGCCGGTTCCGACTACGGCGCCACGGGCCCGGCGGGTCCGCCGACCGGCACCGTGGCCTACCCGTACTACACGACCCGTGGCCCGCGGGACTTCCTCGCGCGGTGCCCGCCGTCCATCGGGCCGCAGTGACCGCCGCCGCGGGTTCCGGCCGCGCCGGCCGACCCGGGGCTCGCGACCGTTCAAGTGGGGGTGGGATGCCGGTAGGCTGTTCAGCCTGACCGGCATCCCTCTTTGACCACCGCCCCGAGGCCTCCGAGCAGCCGATGGCAGCACCTGCCCCCAGCGCCGGCTCCGGAACCACCGTGGCGGGCCGCCTGTCGCTCACCGGCTGGCTCGTCTGCGCGATCGCCGCGATCGGCTTCGCGTTCGACATCTACGAACTGCTCATGCTGCCGCTGATCGCGCGGCCGGCGCTGCTCGAGCTCGGCGGCTTCCAGCCCGGCAGCCCGGGGTTTCTCCGCTGGGTGGGGCTACTGTTCTACGTGCCGGCCCTGTGCGGCGGGGTCTTCGGCCTGCTCGGTGGCTACCTCACCGACCGGCTCGGCCGCCGTCGGGTGCTCACCTGGAGCATCCTCGTCTACGCCTTCGCCGCCTTTGCCGCGGGCTTCTCCACGAGCCTCTGGATGCTGCTCGTCTGCCGCTGCCTCGTGTTCGTGGGCGTGTGCGTGGAGTTCGTGGCGGCCGTCGCCTGGCTGGCGGAGCTGTTTCCCGATCCCCGGCAAAGGGAGCGGGTGCTCGGATACACGCAGGCCTGCTCCTCGATCGGCGGCTTGCTCGTGGCCGTCGCCAACGGGATCGCGATCCAGTACGGCGCCGGCTTCCCGGCGATCCAGCTGCCGGCGTGGCTCTCGTTCCTGGGCACGATCGGCCCCGAGCACCAGCACGAGGCCTGGCGGTACACGCTCATGTCGGGGCTGATCCCGGCCTTGCCCTTGATCCTGATCCGGCCGTTCCTGCCGGAGTCGCCGATCTGGGCCGCCAAGCGGGCGGCCGGCACGCTCAAGCGGCCGAGCCTCGCCGCGCTCTTCGCCCCCGAGCTGCGCCGCACCACGATCGTGTCGGCACTCGGCTTCGCCTGCACGCTGGGCGTGGCATTCGGCGCGATCCAGCAGATGCCGCAGATGGTACCGGGGCTGGCCGAGGTGCAGGCGGCGTCGGCCCAGGCTGGCGACGCGGCCGTCGCGGCGGCCCGGGCCAAGGGGGCCGCCCCCGCCACGCTGGCCGCCGTCGCCAAGCAGGCCGCCGCCCGCCATGGCCAGAAGATGGCCGCCGAGTACACGAAGATGCAGGAGATCGGCGGCCTCGTGGGCCGCTGCCTGATGGCCGTCGTGCTGGCGGCGGGCCTGGCCTGGGGCTGGAAGCTCCGGCTGTTGCAGATCCCGGGGCTCCTGCTCACGCCGCTCGTGTTCTGGTTCTTTCTGCGGGTGCCCAACACCACGTTCTTCGAGATCCCGCTGGAGTGGGCCTGGCTGGGTCGGCTGCCCGTGACGACGATGTCGGTGGGAATGTTCCTGGTGGGCCTCGTGACCGTGGGGCAGCTCTCCTTCTGGGGCAATTACCTCCCGCACGTGTTCCCGGTGCACCTGCGGGGCACGGGGGAGAGCTTCGCCGCCAACATCGGCGGCCGGATGCTGGGCACGTCGGCGGCGGCGATCTCCTCGCTCGTGGCCGGCCTGTTGCCCTACGAGTCGGCCGCGCTCAAGTTTTCCTCGGCCGCGGCGATCGTGGGCACCGCGATCTGCCTGCTCGGCCTGGCGGTGAGCTTCCTCCTGCCCGAGCCGGCCGGCACGATCGAAGACTGAGCCGTCCGGCGCCGCAGGTGGCGGTCACTCGATGAGCGTGCGCGGCGCCCGCGGGACGTCGTCGGGCAGCGTCGGCACCGTCCAGATCACGTACAGGCCCACGGCCACCAGCCCGAGGGTCACCCAGCGGAGCCACCAGGGCAGGGCGCTGTAGAGCAGGCTCAGGACCACGACTATCGCCACCATGGCGATCGCGCGGTACTTCACGTCGCGGCGGATGCCGCCGTAGTGCTGCCAGTCGTCGAGCGTGGGGCCGAAGAGCTTCGAGCGGTGCAGCCAGGCGTGGATCCGCGGTGAGCCGCGGTAGAAGCACCAGCTCGCCAGGAGCAGGAACGGCGTGGTCGGCAGCAGCGGCAGCAGAGCCCCGAGCGCCGCGAGCCCGACGCAGGCCCAGCCGCCGACGCAGTAGAGGAAGCTCCGGAAGGGATCGGTGACGGGGCGGAGATCCATGCGGCTGTTCCGGGCGGCGGTTCGGGCGATCGCGGACCGCTCCGGGATTCTAGCACGCCCGTGTTTCCCGTATGCTCTGGCCGTCGCGCCAGTCAACGCGGCCCCCGCCCTTCCGGAGACCCCGCCATGCCGCTCGTCCCCATGCGGATCCTGCTCGACCACGCCGCGGAGCACGGCTACGGCCTGGCCGCCTTCAACGTCAACAACATGGAGCAGATCCAGGCCATCATGGAGGCGGCGAAGGAGACCGACTCGCCGGTGATCGTGCAGGCCTCGCGTGGCGCCCGCTCCTACAGCCAGGACAACTACCTCCGGCACCTCATGCTCGCCGCGGCGGAGCTCTATCCGCAGATCCCGATCGCGATGCACCAGGACCACGGCAACTCGCCCGCCACCTGCCAGAGCGCGATCGATCACGGCTTCACGAGCGTGATGATGGACGGCTCGCTCAAGGAGGACGGCAAGACGCCCGCCGACTTCGCCTACAACGTGAAGGTCACGAAGGAGGTCGTCACGCTCGCCCACCGGCAGGGCGTCTCCGTCGAGGGCGAGCTCGGCTGCCTGGGGTCGCTGGAGAGCGGCGAAGGGGAGGCCGAGGACGGCCACGGCGCCAGCGGCAAGCTCTCGCACGATCAGCTGCTCACGGATCCGGACGAGGCGGCCCGGTTCGTGGCGGCCACGGGGGTCGACGCCCTGGCGGTGGCGATCGGCACCAGCCACGGGGCCTACAAGTTCACCCGCAAGCCCGACGGCGACGTGCTCGCCATGAAGCGGATCGAGGAGATCCACAAGAAGCTCCCCAACTGCCACCTCGTGATGCACGGCTCGTCGAGCGTGCCGCAGGATCTGCAGGACGTCATCAACAGGTTCGGCGGCAGGATGCCGCAGACCTGGGGCGTGCCCGTCGAGGAGATTCAGAAGGGCATCAAGCACGGCGTGCGGAAGATCAACGTCGACACCGACTGCCGCATGGCGATCACCGGCGCGATCCGCAAGGTGCTCGCCGAGGCGCCGGAGAAGTTCGACCCGCGCGACTACCTCAAGCCGTCCCGCGAGGCGATGAAGAAGGTGTGCGCGGAGCGGATGGTGCAGTTCGGCCAGGCCGGCAACGCCGGCAAGGTGAAGTGCATCACGCTGGCGGACATGGCGCAGCGCTACGGCGCGGCTTGAGCGGGCTGCCCGCGCACCGGCTACGGGGTTGTCCGTCCCATCTCGCCCGGACGCTCGCTTCGGGCATCCTGCCCTTCGCTCGCTCGATGCTGCCCTCGCTTCGCCATCCTGGCTACGCTCGGCCAGCAACGCCGGCTCGATGGCACGGACAACCCCTCGCTTTGCCCGCAACGTTCGAGGAAGGCTCGGGGCTGTCCATCCCCTCCAGACGGCGTAGGTGACAAGCGCAGCCCCGACCATTCCGCCTGCGGCGGATCGGTGCCCGGCGAAAGCGCAGGCACCTCCGAGTGAGCGGAGGGCAGGGATGCCCGATGCGAACGTCCGGCGAGAGGGTGTGGACAGCCCCGAGCCGGTTGGGCGAGTTGATGCCCGAGGATTAAATTTGACCTTCGTACGAACGGGTTCCTGAGCAACGCTCTCGATGTGCGGGCCACGCATGAGCCTCATCCATCACAACTGGCTCGCCGAGCAGCTTCCCGCGTGGGAGCGGGAGGGCATCGTCACGGCCGACGGGGCACGGCGGCTGCGCGAGCGGTATGCCGCCGAGCCGCGGGCGGGGCTCGCGCAGGTGATCGTGGGTGTCGTCGGGGCGCTCCTGATCGGCACCGGGGCGATCGCGGTGCTCGCCTACAACTGGGACGACTTCCCGCGGTGGGTGCGGCTCGGGCTCGCGCTCGGGCCGCTGGCGGTGACCCAGGCCGCGAGCTGGTGGGTGCTCGGCCGCGGTGAGCTGGCGAAGCCCTGGCAGCGGGAGGCGGCCGCGCTCGGGCAGACGCTCGCGGTCGGGGCCGCGATGGCGCTGGTGTCGCAGATTTACAACCTGCCCGGGCAGTGGACGGATCTCGTCTTCTGGTGGTGCGTCGTCGCCGTGCCGCTGGCGTGGGTGATGAAGTCCAGCGCGGTCGCGATCGCCTACCTCGCGGGGATCGCGGTGTGGGCGGTCGCTCAGGCGGGCGAGCGGGGCGCGTCGTTCTTGGCGGCCCAGGTCGCGGACCTCCGGGTCTGGTTCCCGCTGCTCCTGGCCGGGATCCTGCCGCTCTGGCCAGGCCCCGGCCTCCGCGCACGGCCGACTCCCGGTGGCCGCCTCGTGCTCGCGGGCTCGGCTCTCGTGGGCCTGCTGGCGGTCGCGGCGTTCGGCGCGCCGGGACCGCGTGCCCCCGACGC
Organism: Pirellulales bacterium; assembly: GCA_044339885.1. Taxonomy (GTDB): domain Bacteria; phylum Planctomycetota; class Planctomycetia; order Pirellulales; family UBA1268; genus QWPN01. Next base: position 15,076 of record JBIIUP010000022.1, read on the forward strand.
CGGCTTCTTCTGGCTCGCCATGCTCTCGAGCGCCGCGATCCTGCTCTTCCCGCTCGACCGCGGCGGGATCTCGGAGCCGCTCGCCGGCAAGCCGCAGGTCGTGCTCGGCGGACTAACGCTCGTGGTCATGGCCCTCGTCGCGACCTACGAGGATCCGGCCCGAGAGCTCGTGAGGGGCGTGGGGCTGGCGCTGCCGGCCGGGTGGTGCTGGCTGCTGCTCGCGGTGGTCGCCGCCTTCGCGGTCATCGCCTTCCGGCAGGGGAGGTTCGCGGTGCTCTCCGTCGCGGGGCTCGCGCTCGTTCCACTCGTCGCGCAGCTCCTCGCACCGTCTGCGGCCGGAGGCTGGCCGTGTGCGCTCGCCTACTCGATCGTCCTCCTGGCCACGGCGGTCGTGCTCATCGCGCTGGAATTCCTCGGCCGGCAAGGGGCCGCGCGGATCGGTGCGGCATTGATCACGATCCTCGTCATCCTGCGGATGGCCGATGCCGACCTCTCGCTGCTCGCGAAAGGGATCGCCTTCATCGTCATCGGCTGCGGGTTCCTCGGGTTCAACGCCTTCGTCAGCCGCCGGCGGGCAGCCTCGGGAGGCATGCTCGCATGAGGCCCGCCGTCGCCGTCTTCGCCGTCGCCGCACTCATGCAGTGGGCCGTGCCGCTGGCCGGCATCTGGCAGCACGAGCGGGTGATCGCCCGGGGCGTGGCCGTGAAGCTCCTCTGCGCCGCGCCCGATCCTTACGACCCGCTGCGCGGCCGCTATCTCGCGGTGCGGCCTGCGCAAGACCGCGTCCCGGCGCCGCCGGGCATGCCGGAAGGGCAGGCCGTGCCCGTCTGGGCCCGGCTCGTCGCCGCCGCCGACGGACTGGCGCGGATCGAGTCGCTGTCGCTCGAGCCCGTCACCGGACCGAACGTGATCCGGCTCGTGGCACGGCTGGCACCGGGTAGCGGTGAGCCGGAGGCTTTCGTCGAGTGGCCCTTCGACCGCTTCTACCTCAACGAGCGGCTCGCTCCCGACGCCGACGCGCTGGTGGCTGAGCGGTTTCGCGCGGGCGAGAAGCCGGTCGCCGAGATCCGCCTCCTCGACGGTCGGGCCGTGCTCACCGACGTGCTCGTCGACGGCGTCTCGATCCGCGACGTCGTGAGGCGGCGGGCCGCGGCGATGCCCTGACAGCCCCTGCCGCCGCGTGAAAACCCGCGTTGCGTCGCTTGCCCAATCGGCCTATCGTCCCGCCCCCGCGCGGCGGCCCCCGCGCGGACCCATCGGATGGACCGACATGGACGACGGCGACGATGACGTCCTGACCCGCGGTCGGGAGATCCTCCACACCGCCGCCGACGCGGTGCGGCGGGTGGCGGACGGGCTCGACGCCTCGTTCGTCCGCGCCGTGCGGGTGATCGAGGGCTGCACCGGCAGCGTCGTCGTGACGGGCATCGGCAAGGCCGGGCTCGTGGCTCGCAAGATCTCGGCCACGCTGGCCTCGACCGGCACGCCGAGCCACTTCCTCCATCCGGCGGAGGCGATGCACGGCGACCTCGGCGCGTTGCGGCGCGACGACGTCGTCCTCGCCCTCTCGCAGTCGGGCGAGACCGAGGAGATCACCCGCCTCCTGCCGCACATCACGGCCCGCGGCGTGCGGATCGTGGCCTTCACCGGGCGGCCCGACAGCCCGCTCGGCCGCGCGGCGGACGTGATCGTGGTCACCGGCACGGTCCGCGAGGCCTGCGCGCTGGGGCTGGCGCCGAGCACGAGCACCTCGCTCATGCTGGCGCTCGGCGACGCGCTGGCGCTGGTCACCAGCGGCCTGCGGGGATTCACGCCGGAGGACTTCGCCGCCCGGCATCCCGGCGGCAGCCTCGGCCGGCAGCTCATGCTCGTCGAGGAGGCGATGCGGCCGCTGGGGCAGTGCCGCGTCGCCCGGCCGGCCGAGACCGTCCGGGCCGTCTTCGCCCGGCCGCTGCCCTCGCGCCGGACCGGTGCGGTGATGGTCATCGACGAGGAGGGCGTGCTCGCGGGCATCTTCACCGACAGCGACCTCGCGCGGCTCTTCGAGCGGCGGAACGACGCCGCGCTCGACGGGCCGATCGGCCGGGTGATGACGCCGCGGCCGACCACGCTTCCCGCCGGCACCCGGCTCCGCGACGCCGTCGCGATCATGGAGTCCCGACGGATCAGCGAGCTGCCGGTCGTCGACCCGGGCGGCCGACCGTCCGGCCTGCTCGACATCGTGGATCTCGTCGGCGTGGTGCCCGGGGACGTCCCCGCCACGGCGCCCGTGGCCGGCAACGCCGCCGCCTGACAGCCGCCACCGCCCCCGGCAGGACGCCGCCATGCCCGAACCCGCCGACCTCGACCGCCGCCTCGCTCGCGTGCAGCTCCTGCTGCTCGACGTCGACGGCGTGCTCACCGACGGCGGCGTGACCTGGAGCAACGCCGGCATCGAGTCGAAGACGTTCCACATTCGCGACGGCCTGGGCCTGCGGCTCTGGCAGCGGGCCGGCTGCCGGGCCGGCATCGTGACCGGCCGCTCGAGCCACGTCGTGCAGCTGCGAGCGGCCGAACTCGGCATCGACATCGTGCGGCAGGGCGTGGACGACAAGCTGGCCGCGGTCGCCGCGATCGTCGCGGAGTGCGGTCTGGACTGGGAGCGGACTGCCTTCGTCGGGGACGACCTCCCCGACCTGCCGGTCGTGATGCGGGCCGGTGTGGGCATCGCGGTGGCCGACGCCTGCGCCGAGGTCCGCGCCGCCGCGGCGTTCGTCACGGCACTGCCGGGGGGACGCGGGGCGGTCCGCGAGGCCGTCGAGAGAATGCTGCGGGCCCGGGGAGGCTGGGAGCCGATCGTGAGCCGCTACGCCGGCGCCGGGGCCGCCGTGCCCGGCGCCGCGCTGGGCTAGGCCGACCGGCAGGTGGGTGCACCCATGGAACATCGTCTGGGCCGGACGCTGCGGGTGTTCCTCGTCGTGCTCGCGGCGGCGGGCTTCTATCGGCTGGCCGTCGTGCCGTGGGTGGAGCCGCGGATTCGCGGCGACTTCGCGGTCCTGGAGATGACGCCCGAGGAGGCGGCCGCGATCCGGGCCCGCGCCGACCGCCGCCTGGCCGCGCTCGGCGACGTGTTTCCGCCGGGGTCATGGGAGCGGGACGACCCGATCATGCTCGAGAGCCGGCAGATGCGGGTGCTCTTCAAGGAGTACCACACGCTGCCGGACGGCCGCGTGAACCTCGTGCCCTGCACGCTCGTCGTGCTGCCGGACCGAAACCGCGTGGCCCGCGCGGGGGCGGCCGGGCGGACGTTCGTGCTGCGGTCGCCGCAGGGGGCCGTGCTGGAGTTCGACGAACCGATCGACCTCAAGCAGGGACGGCTGGCCCGGCTGGTCGGCGGCAGCCTCCGCGGCCAGGTGACCATCCGCGGGCCGGCGACGGCGCCGGGCGCCGAGGACGACGTCGAGATCGTGACCCGCGACGTCGAACTGGCCGAGCTCGAGGTCCGCACCGCCGAGATGGTGCAGTTCCGCTACGGTCGTTCCAGCGGCAGCGGCCGCGGGCTCGTCGCCCGGCTCACGCCCCGCGAGGGGCCCGCGCAGCAGGGGCCGAACATCGGGGGCGTCGACTCGATCCGCCTCGACCGCGACGTGCGGATGCGGATCGAGGGGGTGGCGGGACGGATGCTCCCCGGCCGCGAGGCGGCGCCACCGGAGCCGGCCGCCAACCCCGCCGAGGCGGCGCCGCCGGTGCTCGTCAGCTGCCGCGGGAGCATGTGCCTCAACGTCTCGGCCGATGTGATCACGCTGGAGGACCACGTCGACATCGTCCGCACGGGCACGGCGGGCGCGGCCGACCACCTGGCCTGCGACCTGCTCGCGATCCTGTTGGGCCATCGCGGAGTGCCCGGCACCCAGGCCGCAGGCAGTGCGCCGGTCGCCGCCGGCGGGCCGCCCGGGGCCGCGCCGCCGCCGCCGCCGGCCGCGGGTGGACCGCTGGAGCCGGTCGAGATCCAGGCGCGGGGGACGCCGGTCGTCGTGACGAGCGCCGCGGCGGGACTGGAGGCTCGTGCCGCCCGGCTCGGCTACGAGATCGCCACGCGGCGGATCCTGCTCGACGGCGAGGAGCCGGTGTCGCTGCTCGTGCGCGACTCGCAGATGGAGGCCCGCAAGATCGACTACTGTCCCGGGCCGCCGGGTGATCCCGGCGCGCTGATGGCCCTCGGTCCGGGATGGCTGAAGTCACGTCCGCCGAACGGGCAGCCCGTGCAGGTGCGGTGGCAGCAGTGGCTGCGGATGCGGCCCGACGGGCAGGGGCACGTCGTGAGCCTCGCGGGCGACACCGAGGTGGCCGTCGAGAGGCAGGGGCGGCTCGGGGCCACCGAGATGCACCTCTGGCTCGACATCGTGCGGCCCGACGCGGCCGCCACCCCCGCGCCGCGGTCCGCGGTGGACGGCCCGGACCTCTCCCGGGTGCGGCCGTCGCGGCTGCTGGCCCGCGGCATGGTCGAGGCCGACGCCGAGCAGGTCGAGGCCCGCACCGACAGGCTCGAGCTCTGGTTCCGCGGCCAGCCGGCACCGCCCGCGGCCGCCGCGCCGCAGGCCGCGCCGCAGGCAACGCCGCAGGTCGCCGCGGCTCCCGCCGCCCCGCCGGGACCGGCCCGGCCGGCGCCGCAGCGGGCCGCTCCCAAGCCGGCTCCCGAGGAGCCGCTCGCGCCGCGGGGCAAGTTCCAGGTGACCGCGGCGCTCGTCCGTGGGATGGTGCTCATGTCGTCGACCGGCAGCCAGCTCGACGAGCTCTCGATGGAGGGACAGGTGCGGCTCGTCGAGCAGCCGCTGGCGGCGCCGCTCGCCGGCCCCGTGGAGCCGGGCCTGGAGATCCTCGGCGACCAGCTCCAGCTTTCGCGTGCTTCGCGGTTCGACGCCCGCGCGATCGTCTCCGGCAGGCCCGCCCGGGTGCAGGGCCGCGGCTTCGACCTGGTCGGCCCGCTCGTCGAGTTCGACCGGGGCCGGGGCCGGATCACGGTCGACGGCGCGGGCACGCTCACGGTGCCGATGGCCGCCGGCGGCGCCGGGTTCGAGGGATTCAGCTTCACCGCCCCGGCCGCCCCCGCGGCGCCGCCGGTCGCGGCGGCCGGACCCGGCAAGCTCGACGTCTCCTGGCAGGGGCGGATGGACTTCGACGGGCTCACCGCGCGGTTCGTGGACCGCGTCGTGACCCAGGCCGGCTCCGCGACGGTGAAGGCGGGCTCGCTCGACGTCGTCTTCAACCGCCCCTTCGATCTCGCCGCCGGCACTCCCCGCCGCGGCGGCCCGCAGCCGGAGGTGGCACGGATCGCCTGCGGCAGCGGCGTGAAGATCGAGAGCGAGTCGGTGGCCCAGGACGGCGGCCGGTCACGGGAGCGGCTCTTCGCGAGGGATCTCACGGTCGATCGCGTCACCGGCGACGTCACGGGCAACGGGCCCGGCCGGCTCACGAGCACGCGGTTCGGCGAGGCTCCGGCGTTGGGCCTGGCGGAGGGGCCGCAGGCCGGCGGCGTGGCCGCGCAGCCGGTGAGCGCGCCCCGCCGCGCGCCGGGGCTGACGTATCTCGGCGTCGACTTCCAGCGCGGCCTGCGGGGCAACATCAACCGCAAGGCGATGGAGTTTCACCAACGGGTCGAGGCGATCTGGGGGCCGGTGGCGTCGTGGGACGCCGCGCTGGATTCCCATGCCGCGGGCGGCCTGCCGGCGGGGAGCGTGACGGTGAACTGCGACGTCCTCGGCCTCGGCCAGGTGGCCGCGCTGCCGGGGCGCGACCGGCCCTCGATCGAGCTGGCGGCCGGCGGCAACGTGCTCGTCGAAGGCGAGTCGTTCACGGCGCGGAGCGCCCGGCTGTCCTGGAGCGAGGCCAAGGACCTGCTCGTCTTCGAGGGGGACGGCCGCAGCGACGCCCAACTGTTCCGGCAGCTGCGGGCCGGCTCCCAGCCGTCGAGCGCCTCGGCGGGCAAGATCCTCTACTGGCGGGCGCTCAACCGCGTGGACGTGGAGGACGCCCGCTACCTCGACCTCGACCAGCTCCGCGCCGGCGGCGGTGCGGCGCCGCCGCTGCCGGGCCCGCCGCGGGGCATGAAGCCGGGCGGCCGCCCGGCCCCGACGTCGCTGCCGGGCACGTGAGCGGCAGGAGTCGCCGCGGCGCCGCAACTCATCGGTCGATCGCCGGCTACCGGCCGGTGGCCGAGGGCAGCCGGCGCGACTCGGCGTCGAGCGCGTCGCACACGAACCGCACCGCGTCGGCCGCGACGAGCTCCTCGTGGACGAGGCCGTGGGCGTCGGCCGGGTCCGTCGCCGCCGGCAGCCGCGGGTCGAGCAGGGCTGTGTGCGGGATGCCCAGCGCCACGAGCTTCGAGTGCAGGCGGGCGGCGCCGTCGTGCCAGTGGACGTCGGCGGGGTCGCTGGCGAACCACTGGTGCCGCGGCCAGTTGAGCGGGTGCACATGGAGGATCGCGGTGTCCTGCCGGGCCCGCTCGACGTCGCCGTAAACGTCCCAGAGCGTGTCGCAGAGCTCGCCGTCGTCGCGGTCGCCCGCCTCGCGCATCGCGACGTGGAAGTCGATCGCCGGCGCGATCGCCGCCGCGACCGGAAAGATCGCCGGGTGCCGGTAGGCCAGCCGCAGCGCCCCCTGGCCCCCCATGCCGGTGCCGA
>JBIIUP010000169.1:0-6732 GCA_044339885.1 Pirellulales bacterium
GCCGGGTGGACATCAGCTCCACGCCGTCGATGCGGATCGACACCGTGCCGTCGTGCTCGTGGAGCGTGAGCGGCCGGCCGTCGGGGGTGGTGGCGCGGGCAAGGAGGACGGTCGGTTTCATGCGGTTTGCCCGCGGAGTCTATCCGGCCGAGGTGCGACCGCCCGACGGCCATTTTTGCTCGCCGCCGGCCGGCGAAAACGCCGAGGAATCCTGGAGTCAGAGGGGCGGGATCGCCGGGGAGCGGAGCGGGTGCAGCGATGAACAACCGTTTGGCTATCGGCATCGCCGTTGCCCTCGGCGTCACAGCTGCAGGTCGGCCGGGGCTCACCGCCGAGCCCGCCGCCGCGGGCTTCGCCGCCGTCCGGACGCGGGCGCTGGCCATCGACAACGACGCCACGGCCTCTGCCGCGAAACGCTGCGGTCTGCTCGCCGAACTGGCGGAATTCCCTACTGCGGACGCCGTTCGGCTCGTCGTCCGTGTCGGGTTCCTCGGTCCGGCCGACCCAACGGCCAGGTCCGCGGCCCGCGAGGCACTCGTTCGGTTGAACAGGCACGCCAGGCCGAAGGCCCACATGCTGGCCGAATTCCATCGGCAGCTCGGCCGGCCGGGCACGCTGGCGATCGAACTGGCGCTGGTGATGCTCGCCGCCGAGCCGGCGGGGGAGAAGGGGGGCTTTCGGGACTGGCTCGACCGGCAGGCGGCCCCCGCCGTCGCGACAGCGGTCTGTGGCGGCGTCTGCCAGCAGGCCGTGATCGCCGGCGACACGACCGCGATCGCGGCCCTCCGCGCACTGGCGGGCCTGCGGTGCTGCACGTCGGACCTGGCCTGCCGCCGCGCCGTGATCCGGGCGCTGGTGACGATCCACCGCCCCGCGTCGGTCGGGGCGCTCGTCGACCTGCTGGCGACGCTGCGGGGCGAGGCCCGCGGCGACGTGGTCGCCTACCTCACGGCCGTGAGCGGCGAGAGACACGGCGCCGATGCCGACGGCTGGCGGACATGGTACGAGGCGCGACGTGCGGATCTCGTCCTCCCCGAGCCCCGACCGGCGTATTCCGTCGACGGGACGGCGCCCGCCGCGGGCGGGGCCGATGCGTCCGTCGCGGACTACTACGGGATCCCCATCTACGCCGACCGCGTGGTCTTCGTGCTGGACACCTCGTCGAGCATGGAGGGACCGCCCCTGGAGGCTGCGAAGCGGGAGCTGGAGTCGGCCATCGCGGGGCTTCCCGAGACGACCGCGTTCACCGTCCTGGCCTTCAACAGCGGGGTCGCGGCGTGGCAGCGGCAGCTCGTGCCGGCGACCGACGAAGCCAAGGCTGGAGCCTGCGGCTTCATCATCCCCCTGCCGGCCGCCGGTGGCACGGCGACCTGCGACGCGCTGGAGGCGGCCTTCGGATTCGATACGGAGGCGATCTTCCTCCTCTCCGACGGCGCCCCGAGCCGGGGCCGGATCACCGACCCGGAGGCGATCGTCCGGTTCGTCGCCGGGTTGAACGGCTCCCGCTGTGTCTCGGTCCACGCCATCAGCATCATGGGAGGCGCCGCCTTCCTGGAGCGGCTGGCGGAGCTGAACAACGGCACCTTTCGCGAGGTCGCCGACTGAGCGGCAGCCGCGGCCGCTGGGGAGCCGGGCCGATGATGCGCGCCGGGTTCCGCGCGGCGACGCCGGCGGGGTGTCCGGTCGCCGGCGAACCGTCGTGCGGAGCGGAGGTCGCTGCGATCGGCCGCGGCGGTGCGGCCGGATTTGCCGCCGGGAAAGTCACCGGCTACCGTTGCCCCGTGGTCCGCATGACGGCGGGCAGTTCGTCTCCACGGCCGGGGCACGCACAGCGATCGACCACGACCTTCGGAGACCAACGCCATGTACCGGGTTGCCGAGCACGAATACGAGCACGTCGGCGAGACCGCCGGCATCGCCGACCACGACCACGACCTCGTCGCCGAACTCAACCGGCGGCTCGACTCCGTCTGGCGGTACGACCAGTACATCGCCAATGCGGAATGGCGGACGGAACTCCGCGACTTCTGGCATGACTGCAAGGCGATGGACCAGCAGGCCATCTCCCGCATCCGGGCCCTGATCACGGCCGAGGTTCGCAACAACTGCTTCTGAACGTCGGCTGGTGAACGCAGGCCGCGGCCGGCCGCTCAAAGGTTCAAGCCAGATCCGCAGGCCTTCGCGGGGGCCGGGGCTGCCCGTGCCGTCTCGCCCGGACGTTCACTCCGGCCCTCCAGGCCTGCGTTCACTCGGTGCTGCCCTCGCTTCACCATCCTGGTTCCGCTCGGCCAGCAACGCCGGCTCGCCGGCACGGGCAACCCCTCGCGAAATCCATCGTTTGCACTCTCGTTCGTCAGAGGCTCGAGCGGGCGCAGTGTCAGGGGGCGGTCGCGGTCCCCAGCCGCCGTAGCCGCAGGTCCTTGAACTCCACCTTCATCGGCCGGCCGGCGTGGCACTGCAGGGCGAGCACGCCCGAGGCCGCCCGCTTGCCCTCTTGCTCGTCGACCGTCTCCGACATGAGCCGGCCGTTGATGAAGTGCCGCAGCCGCTGGCCCTCGGCCACCACGCGGTAGTCGTTCCAGGCCCCCGCCCGGACGAGCTTCTGGAGCTCGTCCGGCGAGCCGATCGCCTCGCCCTCCCGCTTCGTGCCGTCGGCCGCGATCGTCATCCGCTGGCCGCGGAGGCAGAGGATGCCGCGGCCGCGCTCCTCGTAGAGGATGCCCGAGTAGGTGTCGCCCGAGTCGATGTCGGCCTGGTAGCCGGCGACGACGTAGCCCGGCTGCTCGCGGCTGCGGTACTGCACGCCGCTGTTGTTGCCGGTGATCCGGTAGGTGAACGTCAGCTCGAAGTCGTCCACGGTGCCCTTCCGCCAGATCAGGAAGGTGTTGGCCTTCGTCGGCCGCTCCGGGGTCGTCTCGCCGACGATCGCCCCGTCGCGGACGCTCCAGAACGCGGGGTCTCCCTCCCAGCCGTCCAGCGACTTCCCGTCGAACAGAATCTCCTCGTCGGCGTCCACGAACGCGCGGCTCGACACGGCGTCGCGGGGGAAGTCCGCGGGCACCGGGATCGTCACCTGCCCCGTGGCCGCCCATTCCGCGCCCCGCTGGAGCGTCGTGATCATGCCGACGCACTCGTGCGCGGCCCGGGAATGGCCCATGGGCGTGTGGAAGACCCGACCGGCGCCATAGGCGACCGTCATGATCATCGGCTCGTGCCGACGGGTCTGGGCCGACCAGGCGGTGGCGAGGATCGTCATGTTCTCCGCCGGCCCGCGGAGCCGGTCGTAGAGCTCGTCGGCGGCGTGGAGCCAGCGGGAGGGCATGCCCCCGGTGACCGGATGCCCCGTGTCGCGGACGATGAGCTCGAAGGGCGCGACGGGGCCGTGGCCGCCTCCCTTGCCCGGCGAGGAGTCGCGGACGGTCGCCCCAGAGTCGTCGAGGTAGACGTAAGGGCCGCTCGCCTCGCTCCGGTCCCCCCAGCCGCCGAGGCCGATCATCCTGTTGTAGGCCTCCCAGTCGGGAAACGAGTTGTCGGCGGCATGGACGACGACGAAGCCGCCCCCCTCGCGGACGTACCGCTCGAAGGCGGCCTGCGTCGCCGCCGGCCAGGCGGCGGCCTGGTGGCCGAAGTTGCTGATGACGACGGCGTAATCGGAGAAGGGCGGCGCGAAGCCCGGGTCGGGCCCCGCGGGAGCGTGCGTGACGACGTCGACGGCGAAGCGGCCGGAATCCTCGAGCCACCCCTTCATCATCCGCGTGGTCAGCGGCCAGTCGCGGTGGTTGTTCTGGCCGTCGACGATCACCGCCTTGAGCCGGCCGGCCGCCGCCTGCGGCTCGCGACTTGCCGCGCGATCCCAGGTCTGCCCGGCCTTGTAACGGCGGGCCCGTTCGGCGACCTCGGCGTCCTTCGTCGACGCCAGCACCTTGTCGAGCGCCGCCATGAATTCCTCCCGGTGGGCCTCGCGGAGCGGCCGGTGATGGGCCAGCTCCACGATGCTCTCGCAGGCGGACTCGGTGAAGGCGGGCTGATCGACGTGGGGCAGGACGAAGCGGAGCGTGTCCACCAGGCGGATCGCCCGAGCCCGCTCGATCACGCGGCGGCGGTCCTCGTCGCGTTCGCAGAGGCCCATGGCCTGGCGCAAGAGATCGAGCCGCCCGCGGTCGTCGAGCCCGTTGTCGGGCAAAGGCGCGACGCGGATGAGCGCGTCGAGCAGCATCTGCCGCTCGCCGGGGTCGGTGCTCGCGGCGTGCAGGTCGAGGAGCCGGGCGGAGACCGTGGCGTCGGGCCACTTCGACAGCGTCTCCAAGCCGAGCCGTCGCCGGGCGGGATCCCCGGAGGCCACGAGGCCGTCCACGAAGGCGAGCGCCTCCGGCCCGCCGACCCGGCCGAGCGCGGGCAGGAGCGCCTGCTGGGTGGCGGCGTCGGCCGCCTTGAACTCCGCGAGGAACCGAGTCGCCGCCGCCGCGGCGGAGCCGGCCCGCCGGCATGCCTTCGCCAGCTGCCGCTCGGCGGCCCCGCGCTCGTCGCCGGCGACGGACGCCAGCACGCCCTGCACCATGCCGGGAATCTGGTCCGGCCCGCCGAGCTCGCCGAGCGCCGCCATCGCGGCGCGGCGGACGGCCTCGTCGTCGGCGGCGGCGGAGGCGACGAACAACGGCAGGGCGGCCCGCGCCCGCCGCTCCGCGAGCACCTCGAGCAAGGCGGCCCGTGTCGCCGGCGGGGCCGTGCCGGCGACGGTGGCGGCGGCTGCCGCCCCCGGCTCTCCCCCCACGACGACGAGCGCCCGCCGCGCCTCCGGTGACGCGGGGCCCGCGGCCGTCGCCAGGTTCACGAGGGCCGGAACGTCGTCGGCTCCGCCGAGGACCCCCAGGGCCCGGGCCGCGGCAGCCTGCACCGCGGCGTCGGCCGAGCCGAGCAGCGGCCGCACCGCGGCGACCGCCTCCGGGTCGCCGCGGTCCGCCAGCGCCGCGACCAGTTCCGCCTGCCGCGCCGGCGCCAGTTCGGCGAGCAGGGACGCCAACCGCTTCGTGGCCCCGGGGCCGCCGGCTCCCAGCCGCACCGCTTCCAGACCGATGCCGCGGAAGTCGGCGTCCTCGCGGCCGAGCAGCTCGATCGCCATCGTCGTGGCCGCCTCGCGATCGGAGGCCGTGACCGTGGCCGCGGCGGCCGTCGCCAGCAGGGCCGCGGCGCCGAAGGCGATGGCGGGGAGGAAGCGGCGGGGGTCGCGGAGTGGACAAGGCTGCATGGGCGTGCCTCCCGGGGCGAGTTCGGTGGGATGCAGGAAGACGTTGGGATGCCGGACGGGGGGTGGGGTGAGCGCGTCGCCGGAGGGCCGGACTACGACGCGGCGGGCCGCGCATCGCGGCAGGCCAGGATGCCCCGGGTGGCGGCCAGCTCGACGCCCCGCCGCTCGGGCTTCCCGGCTGCCGCCGCGGCCAGCGACTCGTAGATCGGGAGGGCCGCGGCGGCCCGGTTACCGGCGACGAGCGCCTCGGCACAGGCCAGCCGCGCGTCGTCGATGCTCCGAGCGGTCACGGCATCGGCGGGGCGGGCCGCGGCCAGGGCCCTTTCGGCCTCCGGGGAGCGGATGAGGCCCAACGCGGCGGCGGCCGCCGCCGCCAGCCGGGGCGGGCCCGCCAGGAGTGGCGCCAGCGCCGCCACGCTCGCGGGCTCGGGCCGGGCTCCGAGCGAGGAGATCATGCCGAGCTTGAGGTCGTCGCCGACGGTCGCCAGCGCCTGCCGGAGTGCCGCGCCGGCCTCCGGGCCGCCGATGCCCTCCAGGGCGAAGCGGGCCATGTGCGAGCGGCGGCCGTCGGCCAGCAGCGGCGCGACCGCCGGCACCGCCGCCGCCGTGCCGATCCGCGCCAGCTGGCGGCAGGCGTAGTCCTTCGCGGCGTCGGGCGCCGCGCCGGCGAGCAGGGCCGCGAATCGCTTCTCGAGGTCAGCCCGCAGCGCCGCATCGCCGTGCGCGGCCACGACGGCGGCGTCGAGCGGCGCGAGGCGGGACGCGTCGCCCCCCCAGTCGAACGTCGCCAGGGCGGCGAGAGGGGTGTCGAGGGCGGCTGGGTCGTGGGGCATGGCGGCGTCTCCGGAATGCGGCCCGGGGCAGGGGGGCTCAGAGGATCCAGGGTTCGCGGCGGGCTCGGTCGAGCATCCGGTTGGCCTCGTCGTCGTCCACGAACCGCTGGGACGGGCGGTCCCACTCCAGGGACCGCTGCAGGCGGTGGGCGATGGCGATCATGTGGACCGCCGCCATCGTGTTGACGGCCAGCTCGATGTCGCGGAACGGCCGCTCCCGGGTCCTCACGCAGTGGATGAAGTCCCCGTAGATGCCGCCGTCGCCCCGGTAGGCCGGGAGCGGCTTGGGCGGGCTGGGCCGGCCGTCGCCGGCGATGACGATCGCCTTCTGCCTGAGCACGAGGGGCCCGTCCGCCGGCTGGAGGCTCGCGGGCCGAGCGTGGAAGATCTGCGTGCCGTTGCGGTAGGTGACCGAGGCATGGGCGGCCGCCTTGCCGTCGGCGGACGGCGGATGCCACGACACCTTCACCGGCTGTTCCTCCCGCAGGTCGCAGGCGAAGATGGCGCCGCCGAAGTGGTGGGCGCCCCAGTCGGTGAGCGCACCGCCGGAATAGTCGACGTACGACCGCCACGTGTCGCCGGTGGTGCCGTAGCCGCCCGAGATCCGTCCCGGGTTGAAGGGCTGCCGGGGGGCGGGGCCGAGCCACATGTCCC